>JAUXNL010000352.1 GCA_030684415.1 Moraxellaceae bacterium
GCCTTACAACTCTGAGAAAATACTGCTCTGCGCCCAAAAGCCCAAATGAAAACACAATCGAAACGTATGTCACTAGCAGAGCAAAAAGACCAAAATCCGTGGCCGACAGCGTACTTTTCAGAAGAATTGTAGAAAGCATGAGTCCAACTGCACCCGCAATCATTATCAAAAGCGGCATATGCAGTCGAAAGACCTTTACAATGCTCAGCATCAGCCTACTGCCACATGCCGCGCGTATCAATCACAGTCCCACCAAATGAGAGCAGCTTGGCATCCTTGAATGAAGAGTGATCTACCAGCAATACAACAATATTCGCCTGTTGCAAGGCATCATCCATTGCGAGCATCACAGCCCCCTCAAGATTTAAAGGTAGTCGACTGATATTAGGCTCAACCACTAGCACCTGCCCGATTCGTTCTTCTAATAGATCATGGACGATTTCCATTGCCGGACTCTCTCTCAAATCGTCAATATCCGCTTTAAACGACAACCCCAAGCATGCAATAACAGGATTAGCATGAACTTTTGCCGCCAAGCGGACTTTCTCTACTACCCAGTCGGGCTTACGATCATTTACCTCACGTGCGGTGCTAATTAACTTGGCATCGTCTGGCGCTGATGCCACAATAAACCACGGATCTACTGCTATACAGTGCCCTCCAACGCCAGGACCTGGTTGCAGAATATTCACACGGGGATGCCGATTGGCCAGCTTTATTAGCTCCCACACATTAATATCCAACTTGTCACATATAATTGAGAGCTCATTAGCAAAAGCAATATTTACATCGCGAAAGGAGTTCTCCGTCAACTTGCACATTTCGGCAGTACGAGCATTAGTAACTACGCACTCGCCCTTGACGAACAATTTGTATAAATCAACAGCGGCCTGAGAGCACTTAGGCGTCATACCGCCAATCACACGGTCATTGTTTACCAATTCAACCAGAACCTTGCCTGGCAATACGCGCTCTGGGCAATGCGCCACACGAATATCGGCGCCCTCACCTACTTGCTGAGGAAAAGTGAGGTCCGGACGCGCCTCTGCCAGCCATGCGGCCATTTGTTCGGTTGCCCCCACCGGAGAGGTAGACTCCAGTATGACCAAATTACCCTTCTGGAGAACAGGAGCAATCGCCATGGACGCAGCTTGGATATACCTCAGATCAGGCTGCTTGTCCTCCTTGAACGGAGTGGGCACCGCCACGATGAAGGCATCAGCCTGTTCAGGGATAGTTGTAGCCCTAAGATTGCCGGACTGCACCACAGAGCGCACCACAATATCCAGATCGGGCTCGATGATGTGGACCCCACCACTATTGATGGTGTTTACTGCACTCTGATTCACATCAACCCCGATCACCTTTAAGCCGCGAGAGGCAAAGGTGGCGGCAGTCGGCAGACCAATATAGCCCAGACCAATAACGGAAAGAGATTCAATCTTCATGTAGCTGTCCTTTTGAAAAACTTTGAATTAATGAGCAAGCAGCGCTTTCACGATACGCTCGCAAGCATGGCCATCGCCATAAGGATTATGCGAGAACGCCATAGCCTGATATGCGGCCTGATCCGTGAGAAGTCGGGTAGTTTCCCGGCAAATGGCATCGACATCGGTGCCTACCAGTTTAACAGTGCCAGCTGCCACTGCCTCGGGCCGCTCGGTGGTATCACGCATTACCAACACAGGCTTACCGAGCGAGGGAGCCTCTTCCTGAATACCCCCCGAATCGGTAAGAATGACAGTGCTTTTGTCCATCAAGTACACGAACGGCAAATAATCCTGTGGCTCGATCAGATACACGTTATCAATGTCACCCAGCAATCGCTTGACGGGCTCTTGTACGTTGGGATTCAGGTGAACGGGGTACAAGACCTGCACATCCACGTTTTCCTGAGCAATACGGGCCAAGGCTTCGCAAATACGCTCAAAACCGCCACCAAAGTTTTCACGTCGATGACCGGTTACGAGAACGAGGCGCTTGCGGCTATCCAAAAAAACAAACCTCTCAGCAAATTGCTGCTGCAGCGCAGCTCCTGAATTAATCTTCTCCCGAACCTGCAACAAAGCATCAATCACCGTATTGCCAGTGACGAAAACAGACTCCGGACTCACCCCCTCTCGTAGTAAATTATCACTCGAGGTCAGTGTGGGGGCAAAATGCCAGTTAGCCAGTACGCCGGTGAGCCTGCGATTGGCCTCTTCCGGCCAAGGGGAATACAGGTTACCAGTACGTAGACCAGCCTCGACATGGCCAATAGCAATACGCTGATAAAACGCGGCCAATGAGGCGGCAAAAGTGGTTGAAGTGTCGCCATGCACCAGTACCACGTCTGGTTTCCACTCGGAAAAAACCGTCTTCAGACCTTGCAATACCCCTGCAGTAATATCTGTTAGGTCCTGACCTGGCCGCATCAAGTTGAGGTCAAACTCAGGCTCGATTCCAAAAAGCTCCAAGACTTGATCCAGCATTTGTCGATGCTGCGCAGTCACACAAACGCGGGCATCGAAAGCATCATGAGCCTTGAGCGCTTTGACCAATGGCGCCATCTTGATAGCCTCCGGGCGCGTCCCGAACACCAGTAAAACTTTTTTGACTTCCTTCGTCACGTTGATCCCCTTGTTAGTACCGTGAACTTTTTCATTTTATGCCAGCAACAATGAACTCAAGATGTCAAAGCCTTAACAATTAGCGGCGATTTCTTGAGGCGGATAACACCTGAATGCAAAGGTACTCAAGCATTTTTCCTTTTTTGATTCTGCATTCAAGCAATACCAATGCCGCTCAAAGCGCAGGAGGGGGAGTAGTCCACATCCGCCGTAGCCATTTGAATCACTGCTTTATGGCAACCGACTGCTTGCTTGTTGAGACGCTCATCTTCACGAAAACCCTGCCTGGGTTTGCACTGCGAGTGATACCCCAAAGCTCTGCCACCGAACGCTGAGCATGCAGAGCCTGATCATATCGAGAGCTCAGGACAGCGCCCTTTCTAGCTTGTTGCCCCCCCAATTACCAAGACTCAGATCTACAATGCGGAAGGCACCGCTTAAGCGCGCCGAACTATATCAGAGTCGTCCGGAGCGGTTCACCCCAGATGAAGACTGAAGCAAGAGCGCAAAATTGAGTGTGTGGCTGCGTATATTGCTCGGCTACGCCTGCCACTCCCTCACCCCCCACTCTGGATAGTGCTCACGCACAAACGCATGCAAATCCCGTTCCGGAATCCCCTTGAGCAGGGCCTCTATGTGCGCACGCTGCAAGCCAGCATCGGCCTGAGCGGCGGCGGCCACCATGCCTGCGCCGGCCGTGGCATTAGACAACCGGTCGATGACAATCAGGCTGCCGGTGCCACGACAGATGCGGTAAGCATCGAACACCACCGGGGCATTGACGACAATCCGGCACAACCCGATCTCGTTAAGGCTCAGCTGGTCAGCTTCGGCATGGGCCAGCGAGTTGACCTCGATACGGTGCAGGATACGCTCGACTCGGCCAAACACGGTCTTGCCGGCCAGCTTGAAAGCGTACTCCTTGCCCGGCGCCAGCGGGTTCTCGTTCATCCAGACAATGTGGGCATCAAACGCCTGCGACACATTGGGCAGGGTGTCATCGGCCCGCACGATCATGTCTCCACGGGAGATATCGATCTCACGATCCAGCGTTACCGTGACGGCCTGACCCACAAACGCAGAAGGCGTCTCGGCACTGGCGGTCAGCACGGTCTTGACCACCGCCTGCTTGCCGGAAGGCAGCGCAGTAATGGTGTCGCCCTGCCGAATCTCACCGGCGGCAATGGTGCCGCAAAAGCCGCGGAAGTCGAGGTTAGGCCGGTTCACGAATTGCACCGGCAGGCGGAAAGCGTCGAGCGTGGTGTCGTGCGTTATCTGCACGGACTCCAGTTGCTCCATCAGCGTCTGGCCGACGTACCAAGGGGTGCGCTCGCTGCGCGTCACCACGTTGTCGCCGCGCAAGGCCGACAGCGGCACGAACTGGATATCGGGAATGTGCAGGTCGCTGGCAAACGCAGTGTAATCATCACGGATGCGGTTGAAGACGTCTTCGCTGAAGTCGACGATATCCATCTTGTTGATGGCGACGATCACATGGCGGATACCGAGCAGGCTGACGATATAGCTGTGCCGGCGCGTTTGCGTCTGCACGCCGTAGCGGGCATCGATCAGGATGATGGCCAGGTTGCTGGTGGACGCACCCGTCGCCATGTTGCGCGTGTACTGCTCGTGGCCCGGGCAGTCGGCAATGATGAACTTGCGCTTTTCGGTGGAAAAATAACGATAGGCCACATCGATGGTGATGCCCTGCTCGCGCTCAGCCTGCAAGCCGTCCACCAGCAGTGCCAGATCGATTTCCTGGTCGGTGGTATTGAACTTTTGCGAGTCTTTCTGGATGGCGGCGAGCTGGTCTTCGAAAATCAGCTTCGAGTCATGCAGAAGGCGGCCGATCAGGGTGGACTTGCCATCATCTACGTTACCGCAGGTGATGAAGCGCAGCAGATCCTTGTTTTCGTGCTGCTTGAGGTAGCCAAGGATGTCGTCGGCAATCAGGTCGGACTGGTGGGACATGGTGGTTTACCGTGATATTCGTTTGTTTTCCCCTCTCCCCACGCGTGGGGAGAGGGTCGGGGTGAAGGGTGATGGCGCGGGGCACCTCACCCGTCCCTCATCCCTGCTTGGCGGGGAGAAGGGGGATCAGAAATAACCTTCCATCTTTTTCTTTTCCATCGAGCCGGACGAGTCGTGGTCAATCACACGCCCCTGCCGCTCTGAGGTCTTGGTCAGCAACATTTCCTGGATGACCTCCGGCAACGTGGCCGCCGTCGACTCCACGGCGCCCGTCAGCGGATAACAACCGAGAGTACGAAAACGCACCGACTTGGTCTGGATGCTGGCTTTCTCTTCTTCCGAGAGGTACTGAAGAATGCGGTCGTCGTCGATCATGATGAGTGTGCCATCACGTTCGATCACCGGACGCGGGGCCGCAAAATACAGCGGCACGATTTCGATGTTTTCCAGAAAGATGTACTGCCAGATATCCAGCTCGGTCCAGTTGGACAGCGGGAAAACGCGGATGCTCTCGCCCTTGTCGATCTTGGAGTTGTAGATGTTCCAGAGCTCGGGGCGCTGGCTTTTCGGGTCCCAGCGGTGATTGCGGTCGCGGAAGGAGTACACACGCTCCTTCGCACGCGACTTCTCTTCATCACGGCGTGCGCCACCGAAAGCTGCATCAAACTTGTGCTTGTTGAGCGCCTGCTTGAGGCCTTCCGTTTTCATCACATCCGTATGCTTGGCACTACCGGCCGTAAAGGGATTGATACCCGCTTTCACGCCCTCTTCGTTGATGTGGACGATCAGGTCCCAGCCATGCTTCTTGGACATGTATTCGCGGAACTTGATCATTTCCTGGAATTTCCAGGTGGTGTCCACATGCATCAGCGGGAACGGCGGCTTGCCGGGCGCGAAAGCTTTCAACGCCAGATGCAGCATCACGGCTGAGTCTTTGCCGATCGAGTAGAGCATCACCGGGTTTTCAAACTCAGCGGCGACTTCGCGGATGATGTGGATCGATTCCGCCTCAAGCTGCTTGAGATGGGTGAGCCGGTGTTCAGGAAGCGTTGCCATGTGTTGCCTGCACATAAATGAGGGAAATGATCGTCAGCCGCGCCGGGCAGCCCCCGGGGGCGTAGTGCCGCGCACTCTAGGCGATTGCAGTCATTTATGGAATCATGAGTTTTACATGCAATCCATAGACTAAAGACTATGTACAGACAGTCCCTGCTCCGCGCCACCCACCAGCAGCTCCGGGCATTTGAGGCCACCGCCCGCCTGCTCTCCATGACGCGGGCGGCCGAGGAATTGCACACCTCGCAGCCGACCATCTCCATCCAGTTGCGAGAGCTGGCCGACAACGTGGGCATGCCCCTCTTCGAGCAACAGGGGCGACGGCTGCATCTGACCGAGGCCGGCCGGGAGCTGCAGGAAACCGTGCGCGAGGTATTTGCCATCTGGGGGCGATTCGAGGCCCGCATTGCCGAACTGCAGGGCGTGCAACGGGGCACCCTGCGGCTGGCGGCCGTCACCACGGCCGAATACCTGCTGCCACAGTTGCTCGGGCCGTTCTGCGACACCTATCCTGGTGTAGAGGTAGAGCTGGCGGTGGAAAATCGCAGCACCATTCTGCAGCGCCTGGCACAGGACATGGACGACCTCACCGTCATCATGATCCCACCGGAGGGGGCTCGGTTACGCGTGCTGCCTTTTGTGGATAACCCCTTGGTAGTGGTCGCTGCCGCCGGCCACCGGCTGGCCGGCAAACGTTGCTCGCTTGGGCAATTGCAGGAGGAGCGCTGGCTGTTGCGCGAACCCGGCTCCGGTGGCCGGCTGGTAGTGGAAGCACATTTCCGCGAACAGGGCTTTTCGCCTCGGGTAGCGATGGCGCTGGGCAGCAACGAGGCCATCAAACATGCCGTGGCCGGCGGGCTGGGCATTACCATCCTGTCGCGTCATGCCCTTCAGGAAAGTGGCCAAGGCCTCACTGAGCTGAACGTGCGAGGCTTTCCGCTGCCCGGGCAATTCAGCTTTGTGATGCGCGAAGGCCGGCGGCTATCGCCCGCCGCCGAGGCTTTTCTCGCCTTTGCGCGCGAAAAGCTCACCGCCCATGGCGCATCGTCACCGGCCTGACGGTCATCAACCGGATCGAGAAGCGCTCACGCTTGAGCACTTTCCGAGCCTTCAAAAAGAGGTTCTGAATAGCGGTGCCGGCAGGCGCCCTGCCCTACAGAAACATCCATTGCCCGTCTCCGTGTTGCTCAAACGGCGTGAACATGCAGGCCAGACGTCAATCAGGTGATGTCATTGCCGTAAAAAGTGGAGTCCAGCACGGCAACCATTTTTCCGGTGCGCTCCCCAATGCCAGAAAGCTGCCATTAAGGAGAGTGTGGCGCTGGTTGTAACGGAACGGCCGGCCCTGCTCATCAACCAAGGCACCACCCGCCTCTTCCAGCACTACCTGCCCGGCGGCCGTATCCCACTCCATCGTCGGGCCCAGGCGCGGATAGGCATCTGCCGTCCCGTCGGCAACGGCGCAAATCTTGAAAGCCGAACCCGCCCTGGCCACCGCAACCTTGCCAATAGTCGATTCCACCGCCGCCACAAATGCCACTTCACGCGGGTCGCGATGGCGACGGCTAGCGCATAGACGAACTGCGCGCTCACCCAGCCGCGGCAATCCAGCGCTGCGAACCGGCACCCACGTTTCTTCCGGTGAATCCACTCCGTTCTGGAAAGACCTGCTCTCTGGCGATGCGCTCCGGTGAAGCACGCTCTGGACTCGAAAAGCGCCCTGGCCACGTACGGCCACATAAGCAATGCCCGTTGCGGGCCCGTACACCACGCCCAACACGGCCTCACCCGCTTCCACCAGCGCAATGTTCACGCTGAACTCGTTATTGCGGGCGATGAACTCCTTGGTGCCATCCAGTGGGTCCACCAGCCAGAACCGTGTCCATGCAGCACGCACCGCCAGCGGGACATCATCCGACTCCTCGGACAGCACCGGCACATCGGCGCCCAGCGCCAGCAAGCCCGCCTCGATGACACGATGCGCCGCCAGATCCGCCGCCGTCAGCGGAGAGTCATCTGCTTTCTGCTGCGTGTCCCAGCGCGACTCATCACGGTAAATCGCCATGATCTCGTGGCCTGCGCGGATGGCAATCTCCAGCACGGCTTGCAACAGGTTGCGATCAGGCTTCATCCGGCTCTCCGGCGGCAATCAATAGCACTGTAGAAAAAGCCCACTTGAACCGCTTCGGGTATCGACACAGGAATCCTGTAGCAGCACGCGATGTCAGCAAGCCGCCGCTTGGCAGTTTGCTGACAAATGCTTTTGAGCAAGCTGTCTCCCGGCCAGGGATGGCCGGGTCGCGAATCCATCACCCTTGAGTGATTGATTCAGCGTAGAGCGATTCCGTACATGTGCCGGAGTCGCGGGCTGAAAAAGCCCGGATGGGCGTTTTTCAGCCGGCTGTTAGACAGCCAAAAGAAATCCCTGAGGGAAAGAACGGCGTTATCCAGAGTCTCTTCAGCCGATAAGACTAGCCGTCCAGGCCCTCTGGTCAGGCTAGTGCCCCAGATACGCGGCCTGCACACGGGCATCAGCCGCCAACTCCGCCGCCGGTCCGGCAAGCGTGATGCTGCCGGACTCCATCACATAAGCACGCGCCGCTGCAGCCAAGGCCAAACGTGCATTCTGCTCGATGAGCAAAATGGCGACGCCTTCTGCGTTGATACGGCGAACGATGTCGAACACCTTTTCAACCATCAGCGGCGCCAACCCCATCGACGGCTCATCCAGCAGCAGCAAGCGCGGCCGGCTCATCAGTGCACGCCCCATTGCAAGCATTTGCTGCTCGCCGCCTGACAACGTACCGGCCAGTTGCCGTTCACGCTCTTTCAGGCGAGGAAACAGGGCAAAGGACTTGTCGAGGTCGTCAGCAATCACGGCTTTGTCGCTGCGATGATAGGCCCCCATGAGCAGATTTTCCGCGACGGTCAGCCGCGAAAAAACACCACGTCCTTCCGGCACCAGCGCCAGCCCCAAGCCAACACGTTCGTGCGCTTTCACTAAGGCAAGATCGTGGCCTGCATAGCAAACGCGGCCCGCCGATGCGGGCAGTAAACCACCCAGGGTGTTGAGGGTGGTGGTTTTGCCAGCGCCATTGGCGCCAATCAGCGTGACCAGTTCGCCCTCTTCCACCGTGAGGCTGATACCTTTCACCGCCTGAATGCCGCCATAGGCAACGCAGAGATTTTCGACCGACAGCAGGCTCATGCGTATGACCTCATTGCGGTAAGCGACGCAAACAAGAGGCGCATCGCATCGCCTCCCTGAGCCCTCTCTTGCCTCGCAGGTGCAAACGCATATGAACAACCCACTCCGTTTGATGCCCCATACACACTCGAAGCGTGCACACAGATGAACCGGGACAGCGTGCTAACCCACTCATCGCGATGAAAAGCAGCACTGACAAACAGGCTCATGCGGCGCCACTCCCGAGATACGCCTCGATGACGCGGGGATGGCGCTGCACCTCGGCCGGCACACCCTCGGCAATCAGCTCACCGAAATCGAGCACCGCCACGCGATCGCACAGCCCCATCACCAGCTTCACGTCATGTTCGATGAGCAGCACGGTGATGCCGTCGGCACGGATGCGCTCAATCAGTTCACGCAGCCCAGCGGTTTCCGTCGGATTCATGCCGGCGGCCGGCTCATCGAGCGCCAGCAGGCGTGGCTCGGTGGCCAGCGCGCGCGCGATTTCCAGCCGGCGTTGGTCGCCATAAGACAGCGCGCGCGCCAGCACGTTGGCGGAGGCGGCAATACCGACATAGCGCAACAGCTCAAACGCACGGGCACGGATGGCGGCTTCCTCCGCCCGCGCACGCGGATGCCGCAGGATGGCACCTATGACGCCGGTATGCGTCTTGCCGTGCCGCGCCACCATCACGTTTTCCAGCGCCGTCATATGATTGAACAAGCGGATGTTCTGAAAGGTTCGCGCAATGCCGCGCGTCACAATGCGGTGCGGCTTGGTCTTGAGTGGCAAGGCTTCGCCCGCGAACACACGCTCGCCCGCCTCGGCGGTGTACAGCCCGGTAATCACGTTGAACAACGTGGTCTTGCCCGCACCATTGGGGCCGATAAGGCCGTACACGCAGCCGTCGGGAATGCTCAGGTTCACATTGTTCAGCGCCTTGAGGCCGCCGAACCGCTTTTCGATATGGCGCAGCACCAGCAACTCAGTCATGCGCCAACTCCTCGCGGCGGCGCTTTGAAGGCCACAACCCGGCGGGACGGAACAGCATCACCGCAATCAGCGCCAGCCCGAACAACAGCATGCGCAGATTTTCCGGGTCGATGATCATGCGCCCGAACAGCTCGCGCTGCAGCGGATTGATGATGGCACGCAGGAATTCCGGTGTGATGGTGAGCAAGAAGGCGCCAAGAATGACACCGGCGATATTGCCCATGCCGCCCAGCACCACCATGCACAGCACCATGATGGACTCCATCAGGGTGAACGATTCCGGGCTGACAAACCCTTGGAAAGAAGCAAACAAGCCACCCGCCACGCCGCCAAAAGACGCGCCCATCGCGAAGGCCAGCAGCTTCACATTGCGGGTGTTGATGCCCATGGCCTGCGCGGCCACTTCATCTTCACGGATGGCCACCCAGGCGCGGCCGATGCGCGAATTCTCCAGGCGCATGCACATGAAAACGGTGAGCAGGGCGAGCGCCAGAAAGAGGTAGTAATAGGCATAGTCGCCACTGAAACGCATGCCGAACAGGGTGAAGCCGGATTCAAGCCGGTAACCGAACAGGCTCACGCCATCAATCAGGTTGATGCCCTGTGGCCCGTTGGTGATGTTCACGGGACGGTCAAGATTGTTGAGGAACAGGCGCACGATCTCGCCAAAGCCGAGCGTGACAATCGCCAGATAATCACCACGCAAGCGCAAGGTGGGCGCCCCCAGCGTAATGCCGGCTACACAGGCCAGCATCGCCCCCAGGGGCAAAATCATCCACGCCGACAAATGCAGCTCGAAATGCGGCGATGCCAGCAAGGCAAAGAGATAGGCACCCACCGCGTAAAACGCGATATAGCCAAGATCGAGCAGGCCGGCATACCCCACAACGATATTCAGGCCGAGCGCGAGCATGGCGTAGAGCAACACGAAATCGAGAATACGCACCCAGGAATTGCCTGCCGCCGCCCCCACCACGAATGGCGCCACGAGGAGCAGGAGCGCCACAGCGCCATAGGCCAGCCAGACTTTCAGCGGGA
>JAUXNL010000139.1 GCA_030684415.1 Moraxellaceae bacterium
GGAGGTGGTGTCATGCTCGCGGCCACCGCCTTCTCGCTGGTCATGCCGGGCATTGAGGCGGCCCGTGCGGTCTGGGCAGAGGCTATCGCCCTGCCCGTCTTTGCGGCCGCCGTTGTGGCTGGGTCGGCCTTGCTCATCGGGCTCGACCGTGTGCTGCCGCACAGCCACTTCACCAATGGCCCGGTCATGCTGCAGGCCGGCAATGCCGCACTCGCCAGGCGCGTACGCGGCCTCTGGTTATTCGTGTTTGCGATTGCCCTGCACAACTTGCCAGAAGGATTGGCCGTCGGCGTCAGCGCCGGCAGCGCAGCGGCCAGCCCGGTGAGTATCGGCATCGGCTTGCAGAACCTGCCGGAAGGGCTGGTGGTGGCCATGGCGCTGGTCAGCCTGGGCTATCGCGCGGGCCAGGCAACATTGGTGGCACTGGCCACGGGCTTGGTCGAGCCGGTCGGCGGTGTCATCGGGGCTTCGTTGGTGCAGGGCTCGGCCATGTGGTTGCCGCTGGGACTTGGTCTTGCGGCGGGCGCCATGCTGCATGCCGTGAGCCACGACGTCATTCCCGAGTCACGCCGGGGCGGACATGAAAATGCCGCCAGCATCGGGTTACTCTTGGGTTTTGTGGTCATGACCGGACTCGATGTCGGGCTGGATGTCGGGCTCGGCTGAACGCCACACATTTTTTTGCTGGCACCCGCGCTGCGTAACGGACACAACGCAGTACCAGTAATGAACCCGACGCCAAGGCCACTGCCTGGCACATTTTTTTTAACGAAACCCCAGTCTCCCCGGAGGACACATGAGCAAGAAACCCGCTACCGCCAAAAGCAAGACCACGGCCCCTGCCGTCAACATCGGCATCAGCGACAATCAGCGCAAGGAAATTGTGGACTGCCTTTCGCACCTGCTGGCCGACACCTACACGCTGTATCTCAAGACGCACAATTTCCACTGGAACGTCACCGGCCCGATGTTCAATACGCTGCACCTGATGTTCGAGGCGCAGTACAACGAACTGGCGCTTGCGGTCGACCTGATTGCCGAACGCATCCGCTCGCTGGGGTATCCGGCCCCGGGCAGCTACCGCGAATTTGCCAAGCTCTCGTCGATTCCGGAAGCCGATGGCGTGCCCTCCGCAGAAGACATGATTCGCCAGTTGGTGGAAGGACAGGAAGCGGTAGTGCGCACCGCACGTTCGATATTCCCGATGGTGGATGCCGCGTCCGACGAGCCAACGGCCGACGTGCTGACGCAGCGCATGCAGGTGCATGAAAAAACCGCGTGGATGCTGCGCAGCCTGCTCGGCTGAGACGCACGGCGTTGATACCGGCAGCGGCATCAGCGCCGCGTCATTGGCCTCTAGCGAAACGCTGAGTAGCCGGATTGGCGTCGTGCCCGCGCACAGCACGGGCACTGTATCGGCGTGGGCTTAACAGCCACTCGTGCAATCAGGAGCACGAATATTCAAAAGCTTCGTGACACGGCAAAAGCGGCAGGAGCCCAACCCCTGCAGTGTGCCCCCCCACCGCACGGGCCCGCATGCTGACCCCGGGCGCTGCTGGCATTACACCAAAGACAGCGCCACCGCCGCCATGCCGGCTTTTCTCTATTGGGCTATGATCAGGCTCACATTCTCACCGGGACGCCTTTGATGAAGCCCTCAGTTGCTCTGGCCTCACACCGCGAGGCCATTCGTCGCGTCATCAACGCTCACAATGCGCGCAATCCGCGTGTGTTCGGGTCGGTGATTCATGGCAACGACACCGACGACAGTGATCTGGACATCCTGATTGACCCCACGCCCGAGACGTCTCTGTTTGACATTTGCGCCATACGGCATGAGTTGTTGCAGTTACTCGGTGTGCCCGTGGATGTGCTGACCCCAAAAGCACTGCCTGAGAAATTCCGCCACATCGTGCTGTCAGAGGCCCAACCATTGTGAGCAGAAAAAGCAAACAACGGCTGGCGGATTATCTGGGCCATATCCTGTAGGCATTGAAACGCATCGATCACTACACCACCGACATCACTGAAACCCGCTTCTTGCAAGACTCTCTCATTCAAGACGCGGTCATTCGCAATATCGAAATCATTGGCGAAGCCAGCCACAACATCGAGCGGCACCACCCTGAGTTTGTAGCCGCTCATCCCCACCTGGCTCTTCAATCTGCTTATCAGATGCGAAATGCGGTTGCCCATGGCTACTTCAAAATCGACATGGAAATTGTCTGGAAAACCGTTCAAGAAGACTTTCCGGATTTTTACGCACAAATTGCGACTGCCGCCGAGACGGTTCACCCAAGAGACGCTGAATAGCCGCGCTCGCCCCACGCTTGCATCGTGATTATCCGATGAAGGACGCGTGACGGCCCCTCTGTCTGATCGCATGGCCGTACTGGTGCGGAAAGACAATGCGGACATCCATGCGCCCATCGGCCGCACTGCCCGGCCGCGCCATCCACTCCTGCGGATCGCTGGTCGGCAGCCAATCGTCACCACTGCCCAGCCATTCGAAGTACCAGCCGTGGCCGGCGCCGTTGCTGTCGGTACTGCTGTCGAGCGTGATCGACGTGCCCGAGGTCAGGCCGAGGGACTGACCGGGGAGATCGGCGAGGGTGAAGGTGATGGGGGCATATTCGGGGGCGCCCCACGAATATTCAGCGGGAAGGGCCGCGCCCTCCTCCGGCATTACACTGAAACCGATTTTTGAAGAGGAAACCTTGATGAATTTAGGCTGAAAATTCAGCTCATCACGGCAAAGATCTTCATTGCCAATGGCCTCTCGTACGACGATAGTCACGACGACTTTATAGCGCTTGCCCTCATACTCGACCATAAAAGCAGCTGTGTCTTCTCCTACAAAGCCGGGATTGGGCTTGTATTGATAAGAAAATGGCTGGGCCTTTTCCAGATAAAATAACTTTCCGTTGGCCGGCGCCGCAAGATAAGTGACCTTTGCCAATCCAAGATCAATATCAACACCTTTTTCACTCTTGAAATAGCCAAATAATAATGCCCTCGCAGGGTCAACAACATTTCCTTGAATAGTATCGCCTTTAACAAACAAATGATCGGCCTGACGGCAGTCGGTAAAGACATAATCAAATGAATGCCCTGGCGCCGCAGCCACCTGATGCACCGATACCATTTCATCTGACTGATAAGCCTGCACCATCTCAACTGGCACAGAGGGAACGTCGATTGCAAACATGAATTCCTCCACGGTTTCTTCAACAGATTGATAAGCACTCGACGACAATAGCGGCAAGCTTGATGCTGATTCTGACAAATCACGCGCAGGCAACACGTCAGCCAACAAATTCTGGCCTCCTTCAATCCCCTGAGCGTCTGGCACCCGCAATTGCCCATAAGAATGACGGTGATGTTTGCGATATGAAAAGCCCCCTGGCCCGCTCCCGCTCACCACCGACGCTATTCCTTGCCCTGCCGTGCAGCCTTGCGCTCTGCCATTCCCGGCCGCCGCTGCGCGCCCAGAAACGGCAAGCGCGCGGCTTGCGCAAACGCTGCGCCAGCCTGTGTCGCTTGCGCCACGCCCTTGAAGCCATCGCCAATGGCGTGGCGCTTTTCATCCTGCAACACCAGCTCCAGACCGTAATACACCGTGGTCTTGTTGCCGGTGGTCATGGTGCCGCCTTTACTCAGTGCAAGGCCGCGCACATCGCCGGGCGCGCACTCGACACGATGCACCGGAATGCCGAAGAGCCAGTGGCGAATGCGCACGCTGCGGCTGTCGGCCTCCACCCGCAAACGATTACCCAGCGACCAGAGGCCGCCCAGAAAAATACCGCCTCCCGTCAGACTGAACACCGGCCCCATCACATAGCGCGGCACGATTTCATCCAGGGAAAACAAAAAGACGCCGGCCCCCGCAAAAATGGCACCAAAGAGCAGCAACATCACGGCCGTGCCCCACCGTCGCCCGGCGCGAAAATCCATGGCAGCGCCTCCGGTCGGCAAGAGTGAAAATCCGCTGATGGCTTCGGCCTGCGCCATTTCATGTACCAGATGCGCCCGCATCCGTTGCGCCGGAATGCTCTGCACTGCAACAGCCGGGGCTGAACCCAGCGGCGCTGACATACCGGCAGCGGCCGTGTTCTGCGCTGCATCGGCGCACACAAACACTGGCAAGGGCCACTCACGATCAAAGTCGATGCCGGGCAGTTTGGCGCCCGCCGTCAGCCGCCATTCGGTGTAATCGTCAGACACGTCTTCCGACGCCGGCAGGTCGGCAGGTGTCGCAAAACTGAACCAGATACGGGTATGACCTTCTGCGGTGGGCTCCCCGAGCAGATGACGCGTTTCCTGCCAATGCGGCGAGCGCGAGGTACGCCGGTTTTTACCGGTGCCGGTTTCATGCACCCGCACACAACTCAAGGACACTTCAAACGCCAGATCCGCCTGAAACGGAACGGGTGCCACGATATCGCCACCGACCTGTCCGCCGATTCGTCCGGGATACGGGTCGAGAGTCAGCACGGTGGCGCCGAATTTGCGCGCGGCCAGCGAGGCGTAAATCGCTGATACGACGAGGCCCACCCCGATCAGCGGAAACAACAGGCCGATCAGGATGGCCTGATTGCCTTTGGCCAGCTCGGAAGGCACGGCAAAGGTCACGGGCAAGCTCAAGGCCGTCCAGAGCAAGGCGAATCCCCAGAGCACCCAAACGCCGCTCTTGTTATCCGCGCGCAGCACTGGCGAGGCCCATTCGGGCCGCAAGCGCCAGGGCTCGGCGGCATCGGCGGGCAAGGGCTCCTTGTCTTTGTGCAGGATGGCCCAGCCGATCAGTGCAGCGCCCACACTGCCAAAGACAAGGGCAAACAACGCATAAAAGCCGACCATGCCCCAGCGCACATCCCGGTGATAAACCGAGTCATCCGGATTGTCCGGATTGACCCAGACCGTTATCGGCCGCGCGTTGCTCATGGCGCGGCGCAGCTCACCGGCCCGTTGCCGCTGGAAATCGCCGACGCTGTCGTAGCCTGAGTCGTTGATGGCCACTCGGGTGCCGGTGCGTTCGCGCCCGCCGGCGTAATAGCGGTACTCCACCACGGCCTTCCAACTGGTACTGCCATCGTTGTAGCTCGAGAGCAGATCGGCCGACAGCACACGCGCCGACACCGGCTGCCAAGTGCGCATCTGCCAGGCGTCATGCAGGGTTGGCAGCAGTGCCAGCACCAGCATGCCCACCCCCACACCAAAGAAGGGCAGTCCGAACAACACCAGGAAAATACGGCCACCACGCGACGACGACTTGGCCATGAACAGGCTCCTTGACGGCTTGCTGAAAAACGCCCCTCCCGAGCTTTTCCAGCCCGCAATCTAGGCGCAGGTCCGGAATCGCTCCACGCTGAATCAATCACTCAACCGTGATTGATTCGCGACCCGGCCATCCTTGCCCGGGAAACAGCTTACTGAAAAGCATTTTTCAGCAAGCTGTTAACAGAATCTGCGTGAGCATACCCGCCGGCGCATCAGACCGGGCGGCCACCCCTCCGCACTTCCGGCCTGCTGGTCTGGCCGGAAAATCTCCCCAGGCTGATGAAGGTCATTGACTCGCCGAGCACAGAAGACGAGACTGCGAATCATTCTCGTTTACTTTCGGGCGCTGCCATCGTGCGACTCTCCAACCTTCCTCGCCACGCTACTGCCATCGTGCAGGGCGTGGATGCTCACCAGGATGCCGATCCCATCGCTCGGCGCCTCGACGCGCTGGGCTTTGTGCCCGGCGAGACTGTCCGCCTGATTTCCGTCGGCCCGTTTGGCGGCGACCCGGTACTGGTGCAAGTCGGCTTCACCCGTTTTGCCCTTCGCCGCAGCGAAGCCGACCGCGTGCGTCTGGAGCCCGCAGGAGACGCCTCGTGAGCACCACCACCCAAACCAGCGCTCAGACAACCGCCAGCCCGCTCCAGCGCATTGCCTTGGTCGGCAACCCGAACTGTGGCAAGACCGCGCTGTTCAACCGTCTGACCGGCGCTCGCCAGAAGGTGGCCAACTACGCCGGCGTGACTGTCGAGCGCAAGGAAGGGCGGCTCACACTGCCCTCCGGCCGCCACCTGCAGGTGCTCGACCTGCCGGGCGCCTACAGTCTCGATGCCGCCAGCCCCGACGAGGCCATCACCCGTGCCGTCTGCCTCGGCGAGCAAGCCGGCGAAGCCCTGCCTGATCTGCTGGTGTGCGTGGTCGATGCCACCAATCTGCGCCTGCATCTGCGCTTTGCGCTGGAAGTCCGCCGCCTCGGCCGGCCCATGCTGCTGGTGCTGAACCTGATGGACGACGCTCGCCGTCGCGGTATCCGCATTGATGTACCGGCGCTCTCGGCCCGCCTTGGCGTGCCGGTGGTGGAAACCGTGGCCGTGCATCGCCAAGGCGTGCAAAACCTGTTGGCGCAGTTGGATGGACAGTGGCCCGACACGCCCGCTGCCATGGACGCTAGCGACCTGCATGCGCAAGTCCGCGCGCTGCTCGAGGCGACCGTCGTCATGCCCTCGGCCACGGATGCGCGTGATGACGCGCTCGACCGTGTGCTGCTGCACCCGGTGTTCGGCATCGCCATTCTGGCGGCGCTGATGTTCCTGATTTTCCAGGCGGTGTTTGCCTGGGCCGAGCCCTTCATGGGCCTGATTGAAGACGGCGTGGCGGCGCTTGCCGCTCTAACCACCACGGCACTCGCGGATGGCGCGCTGAAAAGCCTGCTGGTCGATGGCGTGTTTGCCGGTGTGGGCGGCGTGCTCGTGTTCCTGCCGCAAATCATCATCCTGTTCTTTTTCATTCTGGTGCTGGAGGAGTCGGGCTATCTGCCACGCGCGGCCTTCCTGCTCGATCGGCCGATGTTCAAGGCCGGCCTGACCGGGCGCGCCTTCATCCCGCTGCTGTCGAGCTTTGCCTGCGCCATCCCTGGCATCATGGCCACCCGCAGCATTGCCGATCCGCGTGATCGG
>JAUXNL010000361.1 GCA_030684415.1 Moraxellaceae bacterium
TCTATCAACCGGAAGGGCTCAATCTCGGCCTCTTTGCCATGGTCTCACTGGTGGGCTGGCTGATTGCGGCGCTCGCCATCGGCATGAGCCTGTACCGCCCGGTGGTGAGCATTACCCTGGGGGCTTTTCCACTGGCCATCATCGGGCTATTGCTAGGCCAGTTCGGGCAAAGCACCTTTACGCCCGTGACCTCGCTTACACGCGGCGCCGAATCGCACATCCTGCTGTCCATTCTGGCCTACAGTGTGCTCAGCATCGCGGCCGCGCAGGCCGTGCTGCTGGCCGTGCAAGACCGACAGCTGCGCCAGCACCGGCGTGGCCTGCTGCATGCCCTGCCCCCCCTGCAAACCATGGAAAGCCTGCTGTTCGGCATGATCGGCACCGGCTTTGTGCTGCTGACCCTGGCCATCATCAGTGGCCTGCTCACCCTCGATAACCTGTTTGCGCAGCATCTGGCACACAAAACCGTGCTGACCCTGGCCGCCTGGTGCGTGTTTGCCGTGCTGCTCGGCGGCCGTCATTTCGGCGGCTGGCGCGGCGCCACGGCCATCCGCTTCACCTTGTGGGGCTTCGGTCTGCTGCTGCTCGGCTTTTACGGCAGCAAGATCGTGCTCGAGCTGATCCTGCAACGTCCGGCTTGACGCTGGGCGCCCTGCGCCGCTACAAAGCCCTCATCCCCGTATCCTGGCAACCCTTGTGGACGACTCCTCACTCAGTTTTCTCTTTACGCTCCTGCTGATCTTCATTGCGCTGTCCGGCTTCTTCTCGGGCTCTGAAACCGGAATCATGACGGTCAACCGTTACCGGCTTAAGCATCTGGCCAAGACCGGTAGCCGCCGTGCCCAGCGCGTACTCGACCTGCTGGCACAGCCTGACCGCCTGATCGGCGTCATCCTTATCTGCAACAACGTGGTCAATATCGCGGCATCGTCCGTGGCCACGCTGATCGGCCTGCGGCTGGCCGGTGATGCCGGTGTCGCCATGGCAGCGGGCGCCCTGACCTTTGTCATCCTCATCTTTGGCGAAGTGGGCCCGAAAACTTACGCCGCCAAACATCCCGAGGGCGTGGCCTATGTCGCGGCTTTCGTGCTCAGGCTGCTGCTGGTTGTGCTGTATCCACTGGTGTGGCTGATCAATATCGTCACCAACACGCTGTTCCGGCTGAACTCACTGGCCAAGGGCGACCACAAGCTCAACTCTGACGAATTGCGCACGCTGGTGCAGGATGTGTTCCTGCCCAAGCAGCACCGGCAAATGCTGCTGGGGGTGCTGGAGCTCGACAACATCACGGTGAACGACATCATGGTGCCGCGCGGCGAAGTTGACGGCATTGATATCGAAGATGATCTGGATGTGATCGTGAAGCAGTTGCGCAGCACGCAGCACACGCGTCTGCCGGTGTTCCGCAGCGATATCAACGATTGCATCGGCATCCTGCATATCCGCAACGCCACACGCTTTCTGGGCAAGCCGGATCTCACCAAAGCCGAAATCCTGCAATACGCGCGCGAGCCTTATTACGTCCCGGAAGGCACGACGCTTCCCACTCAGTTGGTGCACTTCCAGAAGCTCAAACGCCGCTTCGGGCTGGTGGTGGACGAGTACGGCGATGTGCAGGGCATTGTGACGCTCGAAGCCATTCTTGAAGAAATCGTGGGTGAGTTCACCACCAGCGTGAACGACCCACACAAGGACATCCTGCGCCAGCCCGATGGTTCGTGGGTGATTGACGGCAGTGCCAATATCCGCGAAATCAACCGCACCCTGCACTGGCAACTGCCCACGGAAGGCCCGAAAACGCTGAATGGCCTGATTGTTGAAGTGCTGGAAACGATTCCGGAATCGCTGCTGTCACTGCGGGTCGGCAACTATGTGATTGAAATCCTGCAGATCAAGGACAACACGGTGAAAACCGCCCGTGTCAGTGTGGCGGAAAAAGGCTGAGCGTCCGCTACACATCCCGATCGGGGAATTCTGCAGGGCTCTGCCCTGATCTCTGAGCACTGAAACAAGCGTACGAACGCTGGCAGGCGGTGTTGAAGGGCTCAGCACGAACGGATTTCTTAACAGCATGCTGAAAAATGCTTTTAAGCACGCTGTTAGCCGAGCAGGGATGGTCGGGTCGCGAATCAATCACGCTGGCGTGATTGATTCAGCGTGGAACGATTCCGGACAGGTGCCGGAGTCGCGGGCTGCAAAAGCCTAGGAGGGGCGTTTTTCAGCAAGCTGTTAAGGGTATGTGGCTGATCATCCGTTCGCCCTCGACCTGTCGAAGAGCATGCAAGTGCACGGAGTTTTTTCAGCAAGCGGCCGAGCACATCCCTGCCTGCGGTGGTCTACATGTCGCCAATCATCTGCGCATTGCGCGTCGCCCGTTGTTGCTCATGCAACTCCATTTCCATGAGGCTGCCAAACACGGCGCGCAGCTCAGTATGCGGCGTCACGGACTGCATATGCCGATAGAGCTCAATCACGCAGT
>JAUXNL010000367.1 GCA_030684415.1 Moraxellaceae bacterium
GAAGCGCCATTCTTAGCGACGCAGGAGCGTTGGTGGGTGAAGTGGTCATGTCCGCCATCAGCGGCAACGGAGTATCGGAGTTACTTGCCATCGTGAAAAATGCGTCTGTGAGCAGCCCCCTGACGCTGGAAGAAAATGGCCCGCCCTTGCACTTGCTGGAGCTTCCCTATGCGCTCGACAGCCAGAAGGAAGAATAAAGAAATATCAGAGTGAGGCGAGAGGATGCTCGCCCTTCCACGGCTCGACATAGTGACCATCGATCCATGCCTCCGTGACGGCATCCAGTGTCGCCGGCTGCCACCGCGGCGTATTGTCTTTATCCACCAATAGCGCCCGCACACCCTCGATAAAATCCGGATGCCGTGCACATTGCGTCGACAATGTCAGCTCTTCCCTGAACACATCAGCCAACGACATGTCACGACCTCGAAGCCACTGCCGGTGTATCAGTGCCGCAGAGGTTGGTGAGCCCTTGGCTAATGTTTTGGCTGTACGGTCGAGCCACGCGTCATCCACCACAGGCGCCGTCAGTGCCTTGTAAATATCCGCCAATCCGGCTCCCGACGTACGCTCCTCGATCACTGCTTCGTGTGCCTGTAGGGCCGATGCAGCCAAGAGGGGCCGCTCACCGGCATCGAGCAGACCTGTCACTTGCGCCGCATGAAGTGTGGCGTCTGCCGACCATGCCAAAGCCAACAACTCCGCGACTACAAGCTCACGGCGCTCACCCTCTAGAACATGATCAGCAAAACCCGCATAAAGCGCATCGGCCGCATTCAAATTAACACCGGTCATGCCGATAAACAGTCCAAGCCGACCTGGCAAGCGCGACAGGAAATGTGATCCGCCCACATCCGGATAAAGTCCGATACTGATTTCCGGCATGGCCAGACGAGAGTTTTCGGTGACCACACGATGCGATGCCCCGCACATGAGACCGGTTCCCCCTCCCATTACAATACCCTGTCCCCAGACGATGACAGGCTTGGGATACGTATGAATCAGATAATCCAGCCGGTATTCCGCCGTAAAGAACTGCTGCGCATAAGGGTCTTCAATGCCGTTCTCGCGTACCCCAACACAAATACGGCGAACATCGCCTCCAGCACAAAAAGCTTTTTGTCCTGCCCCTT
Source organism: Moraxellaceae bacterium (assembly GCA_030684415.1). Taxonomy (GTDB): domain Bacteria; phylum Pseudomonadota; class Gammaproteobacteria; order Pseudomonadales; family Moraxellaceae; genus UBA2031. Next base: position 1,134 of record JAUXNL010000367.1, read on the forward strand.
GCAGAAATACCGCAACAACGCGCTCATCGGATGCCCATCGCTGCATCGCCGGGAGCAGCAAATCAATCATCTCCAGTGAAAGCGAATTCAGCGAACGCTCACTGTTGAGTGTTGCCACGGCAAGAATATGCCCATCAGCACAGCGCCGCTCCTCAAGCAGCACCACCGGAAGTTCAGACATGGATGACCTCAATCAGGTAGCGACCAATCAACAGGTGTCTTTCCTTGCGCCACCAGATACTGATTGGTCTGCGAAAAGTGCCGGCAGCCAAACCAACCGCCGCGATTAGCCGCCAAAGGGGACGGATGGGCCGCCTTCAGCACAAGATGCTTTTGGGCATCTATGAAACGCCCCTTGCGCTGCGCGTAACTTCCCCACAGCAAGAACACAAGATGCTCGCACTGCTCATTCAAGGTACGAATCACGGCGTCCGTAAAGGTTTCCCAGCCATGCCCCTGATGCGAGGCAGCAAGGCCGGCCTGCACACTCAACACACTGTTGAGCATCAATACGCCCTGTTGCGCCCAGTGCGTCAGTTCGCCATGGCGCGGCATCACGATCCCGATATCGGCCGCTATTTCCTTGTATATATTGGTCAGTGATGGCGGAGGTGGCGTCCCTCGGCGCACGGAAAAGCAAAGACCGTGGGCCTGACCCGGACCGTGATACGGATCCTGCCCGAGTATCACCACTTTTACACGGGAAAGCGGGGTGATATCCAGCGCAGCAAAGATTTCTGGCCCCGGCGGAAATATCTGCTTCCCCGCCAGTTTTTCCTGCCGCAAAAACTCACGCAACTCTTGCATATAAGGTGCAGAGAACTCAGAAGCGAGTGCTTTTTTCCACTCCGCCTCCAGACGAACATGCTCAATACCTTTCATACAGCAAGCACCGCCCGGATTTGATGCAACAGAGCCTTTTTGACGGTTTCACGCGTAAACATATCAGGCGGCGTCAGCATGCCCTCATACTCCAGACGGCGCACGGTTCCCAGAATGGATTTGGCACCCAGCTCCGTCTCATTGGCTCCAACCTGCTCAAGTACCTGCATGAAATTCCCCAGCAGGCGACGGCCGTGCTGCAACGCCATCTGGTGCATGCGGCCATCCGTCAATGCGGCATACCAGAAAGCATATTCCATCACGAGCTGATCGCGGTGCACGGTGACTCGGGTAAAGATGTAATCCGTCCCCAAATCCGCGATTGCATCCAATATTTCCTGCATGACTTCGGGGCTTTGCCATCTTTCAGCCGGAAATGCTGACAATCGCTCGTTGGCCCGACTCCAGAAGGGGTCCACAAATGTTTCCATCGTCTCTTTGGCGTAAAGCGTGAAGGCATCGGCCAACAGATCGTGGATATCCTTGAAGTAATAAGTCGTTGCCGAGAGCGGAACATCCGCTTCGGTCGCGACCGCACGATGACGCACGCCGCGCACACCATCACGCACCACGATGCGTAATGCGGCTTGCAAGATGGCCAGCCGGCGCTGCTCACTGCTGCTGCGTGAGGTTTTACGGCCCTGGAAGGCTATTGGTGATTTTTGTGTCGGCATCCTGACTGATCATCCCTGAAAAGCGGCAAGGATAACGACAAGGCCGCTCGCTGCAAGACCTTGCATCGGGATAGCCACTGCAGAGATCGGGCGTCGAATGGTATAAAAGTTTTGGTAATCGTTTTGGTAGGGACGCAAAAGAAAAGGGCCTGCATCGCTGCAAGCCCTTGTTCTATATGGCGCGCTGGGAGGGATTCGAACCCCCGACCCTCTGGTTCGTAGCCAGATACTCTATCCAACTGAGCTACCAGCGCACAGAGGCCGCGGATTATGGTGATGCCCCCATCGCCTGTCAACATCCATCCCCATGTTTTTCGGGATGTTTTACCTGTTTGTACAGATAAGCAGCAACTCCCGAAAAGCAGGAGCGGTCACCAAGGAAACCAAAGAAAAAGCCCGGGGAATCCCGGGCTTTCAATTTATGGCGGAGAAGGGGGGATTCGAACCCCCGAGGGGCTTTTGACCCCTACTCCCTTAGCAGGGGAGCACCT
>JAUXNL010000373.1 GCA_030684415.1 Moraxellaceae bacterium
GCCTGTGTGCCCTTGCCTGCACCTGGCGCCCCCAGAAGAATGATGCGCATAACGGGTTACTCCAAATCATCGAAAAGAGGGGAAACTCCGGACACCGGCAATCACTCGTGATACAGGGGTATCACGCGGGTGGTCCAGCAAACACGAGTTCGGGGAAGGCCGGAAAGATACACGCGGCCCCCGGCAATCACAAGCCGACTACCGGGTCACACTGTCGGCAACTTCAGGGCCGCACGGCATTGATCCTGACTTCAACATCCGCCACCGCACCACTCTGGCGCACCGGCACCAATACCGCCTCCAGGTCACCAGGCTCCGCTGTGGCACTGCCGTTGCGTGAAATCCGGGCACCGACGGCAATCTCGCTGACCGACGACAGCAACCGCTCCGGCATCAGGCTCTGGGCATCACCCATCTCGACCGTCAGCGGCAACTCCCCTGCTCGCCGGCGCACCACGGCCAAGGGCATGGGCGGCCCCTGCAGCGCGCGCGCATAAACAAACAATACGTCATCCGGGCGGAAGCTCGACTCGAGTTTGCGATCCACCGTCACCTTCACCCGCAACAAGGTAGAAGCCGCCACATTCGTCTGCGGGGACTGCAGCTTGGCACGCGCATCGGCCAGTGCCGCGCGCACCTCGATCATGGCCTCGGCATCGTCCTGTGGCAGCCGCGCAGCGCGTACGTCTTGCAGTTTGCCAAGCACCGGAACGGCCAACGCATAATCACCACTGCGGTAGGCGCCCAACCCCAGTAGCAGCAACGCGCCCTCATGCTCAGGCGCCAACTGCAACACCCCCTGTAGCAGTCGCCGACTCAACTCATCCAGTTGCCCCTGACTGCTGAACATGCGGGTTTGTGCATACGAAAGCGCATATCGCGGCTCATCCGGCTGCAAGCGCCAGGCACGCTCGAAAGCAGTGAGTGCCGGTGCCGGCATGTCGAACTGTGCATAGGCCACCCCGAGCATGAACCAGCCTTCCGGCTGCTGCGGATTTTTCTGCAACGCAACCTGCATGCCCCTGATGATATCGGGCAACGAGTTAGCATTCTGCTCGGCTTCAGTGGGTGGCTGACCCTTGAAAATGCGCTCCGCGACCGGTGCCACCCGCTTTTGCAGTTCACGCCAGCGAGGAATTTCAGATGAATACTGGAACAGCGCGTAGAACGTGATGGCCAGTGCCGCGCTGGCCACAATCAGCAGCAGCGGCCAGCGGCCTGTCGTGCTGCCGGACGCCGTGACGGGCATGCTGTCGAGAGCCAGTAGCCCTCGCTCAAGCTCGATACGTAACTCGTCCTGCGTCGCGACATCCATCCGTCCTTCCGCCACATCGCGCTCCAGTTCCGCCATCCGCTCGCGATAAACCCGGCGATTAAGCTCCAGTAACGATGACTCCTCTGCCGGTGGCACACGCCACAACGGCCTCAGCACAAGCGTCATGCAGGCAAACGCCATCAGTCCCGCCAGAATCCAGAAAAATGTCATGCCTTAATCCTGTGCCGCAGTGTCATCAAGCAAGCGCGCCAGTCGGCGGCGCTCATCGTCGGAAATGGGGGCGGGTGTTTCCGGCCGGCGTCGCACCCGCCACACCAGAATGAACGCCGTCAGTGCCAGCAACAGAAAGGGCCCGAACCAGAGCAACCAGGTACCTGCACGCAGCGGCGGGCGGTAGGTGATGAAGTCGCCATAACGCTCGATCAGATAGGCCCTGATTTCATCATCGCTGTGCCCTTCCTGCATCAAGGTATACGCACGGTTTTTAAGGTCGGTGGCCACACCGGCATCTGAGCCGGCCAGATTCTGGTTCTGGCATTTCGGGCAGCGCAGCTCCTCGATCAGGACGCGGTAGCGTTGCTCCTGTGCAGGTGATTCAAATTCGTAAACATCAATCGCGGCATACAGGGCCGAACTCATGCAGAAGGACAAAAAGAACAGTAACAGGCGCATTTATTTGTCCTCCTTCGGCAAGGGCTTTCCGGCACGAAGAGCGTCGTAACGGGGCTTGAGCACCGTCAGCCAGTTTTTTTCGTCGAGCACGCCGATAAAGCGGTAGCGGATATTCCCGGCGGCATCCACCAGATAGGTTTCAGGAGCACCATAAACACCCAGATCAAGGCCCAAGTCGCCTTTCTCATCAAAAACCGAAAAGCGGAAAGGATTACCGTGCAATTCCAGATACTTTGTCGCGGCTTCGCGGTAATCCTTGTAGTTCACACCGACAATCGGTACGCCTTCCGCGGCCATGGCTTTCAACACGGGATGCTCAACCAGGCAGGAAATGCACCAGGTTGCCCATACATTCAACACCAGCACCTCACCGCGCAGATCCGCCTCACTCAGCATCCGCGCAGGCTCGGTCAACGAAGACAATTGAAAGGCGGGGACTGGCTTGCCCAGTCTTGCAGAGGGTAACTCCGTGGGGTCAGTACCCAACCGGCTCCCCAGAAGAATGGCCAGGGTCACAAAAAAAACGAGAGGCAGCGTATAAAGGGCAATACGAACGGGATTGCTCATCTCAGGCCACCTTTCCTTCCGCAACACTGCTACCGCTCTTTTGCCGCAGCCGGTAACGACGATCCATCATGGCCAAGAGCCCTCCCGCCGCCATGAAGATCGACCCCAACCAGATCCAGCGTATGAATGGCTTATGGTAGATACGCACCGCCCACGCTCCCTCTCCCAGCGGCTCGCCCATGGCGATGTAAAGATCACGAAACAGGCCGGCATCAATCGCAGCCTCGGTCATGGTGTTCCGCTGTGCGTGGTAGAAACGCTTTTCGGGCTCCAGTGTTTTTACTTTCCGCTCACCACGATACACATCCACAACGCCGTGTTCCGCACTGTAGTTGGGTCCCTCGCGATGGTCTGTCCCTAGAAAAACAAACCGGTAGGCGCCCATTTCCACTGACTCGCCAGGCGCCATGCGTACATCGCGCTCAATGCTATAGGCCGAGGTAAAGGCAACTCCGAGCACTGAAATCACCAAGCCAAGATGCGCGACCTGCATACCGACATAACTGCGGGAAAGACGACGCAACCCTGCCAGCGCTCCTGCCTTGGCACTGCGCACTTTCGCGA
>JAUXNL010000382.1 GCA_030684415.1 Moraxellaceae bacterium
GGGTGCGCGGCTTGGCTGCGCAGGGATTGGTTTTCATGGGTCACCTCGGTCGGAAAGTTACGCTTATCCGGGCGTCCGGGAAACTGGGGGAGGATCACTTCGACAGGCGCAGCGTGAACAGATGGCCGATATATTGCGGTCAAAAAACGTTCGTGCAGAGTCCTTCGGTATCCTCATGAGAATGTTGTTGAGGGCGCTCTGAAGCCACACTGAAGCCACACGCTTCGACAGGCTCGGCTGGAGAGCTTTCGGGCGTCTGGAAGTATCTGTGGAGATGCGCTTGTCATCATTCGGATGAGGACAATCAAGCTGAAGTCATTCCGGAGCCAGTCAAGTGGCAACATCGTTGCAGAAACAGTGCTGCTGCTTGTGCGAGGGGATGGAGGTGAGCCGAGCGCTGCTGAAAAGGCCGTTGCAAAGGGTGTTCAGGTGTTGCGTTGTTCGCAGAAGCAGTGCCCGGGCGCGCGATCAGATCCGGAAGTGCAAGTAATGCGTTTCGTCTCCACCAAATTCTTCGCCGAGAGAAATATCGCCTGATCCCCACAGTGGCAATTCTTCGCGGCGCAGGTAGACGATATTGCCGTCTTCGGTGCGCACATAACTGCCGTTGGTGCTTTGGTCGATAAACACGAATTTGCCGCGCCGGCTTTCAATCCGCGCATGGTGTCGCGACGCCAGTGGGCTGCCAACAAGCAGGTCGCTGTTTTCCGCGCGACCGATGCCTATGCTGCCGCCTGGCGCTAACTGTTCTTCGTGGTCCCGGTAGCGCAGCACCAGCGGAATGCTGGCGCCTTGCGAGCTGGCCGCGCCGGCCGTCGCCATGAATACGGTGGCGCTGCCTTCCTGTTCCCATACCACTTCGAACATCACCATGCTGTCCTGCTTGCCTTTCACGGTGGCCGTGTCGAAGAGGCGCGTGCGCGCGGCCAGCGACTCGGGCAAGGCATGCACGGTTTCGCGGGTGGTGATGATCTGGCCGGCACGGGCAATCGCACTCATGCGGGCAGCGATATTGACGGCATCGCCGAACACATCGCCCTGCTCCAGAATCACCGGCCCCCAGTGCAGGCCCATGCGCATTTGCAGGCGCACGGGTGAGGTCTGGTCGGCGAGCAAGGCTTCCTGCATGGCGATGGCTGCGCTCACGGCGCGGTCGGCCAGCGGAAAGCGGCAGAGGATTTCATCGCCAATGGTTTTGACCAGCACACCGGAATGGCGCTCGGCGATGATGGTCATGCGCTGCAAGACGCCGGTAATGGCTTCGCGCGCCGCGCGGTCACCGATTTTTTCGTAAAGCCGTGTGCTGCCGGCGACATCGGCAAACAGGATGGCGAAAAATTGCTGGGTGGCGCTTTCCATCATGATGGCTGTCCGCTCACAGTGGCCCCATCACAGGGCCTTCAGTCGCTGTTGTTGCAACGCCAGTTGCTGGCGGGCTTGTTCGGCCTCGGCCAGCTTTTCCTTTTCTTTCTCTACCACATCCGCAGGCGCCTTTGCTGTGAACGCGTCGTTGCCCAGCTTGGCGGTCACGCGTGCCACCTCTTTGTCGAGACGGTCGATTTCGCGGGCAAGCCGGGCGACTTCGGCCTCGACATCCACCAGGCCCTTCAGCGGCACCAGAATGGTCATGTCACCCACCAGTGCGGTGGCCGCCAACGGTGCTTCACTGCTGGCCGGTAGCCACGACAGTGACTCCAGTCTTGCCAGCGCGGTCAGGAACGAGGAAAAGCGCGCTGCCCGTTCGCGGTCGTCGGCGCTGCCACGGTCGAGCAGGGCCGGGATGGGACGGCCGGGACTCACGCCGAGTTCGCCACGGATATTGCGCAGGCCGGTGATGACGTCTTTGAGCCAGGCCACATCGGCCTCGGCGTCAGGATCGATACGGGCGGCATCCGGTGTCGGGTATTTCTGCAGCATCAGGCTGGGGCCGGTCTTGCCCGCCAGCACTTTCACTTTCTGCCAGATTTCTTCGGTAATGAAGGGCATGACCGGGTGCGTAAGGCGGAGGATGGTTTCGAGCACGCGCACCAGCGTGCGACGTGTGCCGCGCTTGGCATCGAGGCTGGCATCGTCGCCGGTGAGCACGGGTTTGGTGAGTTCCAGATACCAGTCGCAGTACTCGTTCCAGACAAACTCGTAGAGCGCCTGCGTGGCTTGGTCGAAGCGGTAATTATCGAGTGCGTCGATGATGGTCTGCTCGGTCTGCTGCAGGCGCGAGATGATCCAGCGATCGACCACGGACAGCTCCACGGCGTCGCCCCCGAGGCCAACATCCTGACCATCACAGTTGGTCAGCACATAGCGGCTGGCATTCCAGAGCTTGTTGCAGAAATTGCGGTAGCCCTCGACACGATTCATGTCGAACTTGATGTCGCGTCCGGTGGAGGCCAGCGCGGCAAAGGTGAAGCGCAGCGCGTCAGTGCCGTAAGCACGTATGCCTTCGGGGAATTCTTTACGGGTGGCCTTCTCGATTTTGGCGGCATCCTGCGGGCGCATGAGGCCGGTGGTGCGCTTTTGCACCAGCGTTTCCAGATCGACGCCATCGATGAGGTCGAGCGGATCGAGCACATTGCCTTTGGACTTGGACATTTTCTGTCCTTCCGCATCGCGTACCAATCCGTGCACATACACGGTTTTGAACGGGACTTCGGCGCGGCCGGTTTCATCCTTGTTGAAGTGCATGGTCATCATGATCATGCGGGCGACCCAGAAGAAAATGATGTCGAAGCCCGTGACCAGCACATCGGTCGGGTGGAAGGTTTTCAGGTCGGGGGTGTTGTCGGGCCAGCCGAGGGTGGAGAACGTCCACAAGCCTGAAGAGAACCAGGTGTCGAGCACGTCTTCGTCCTGGCGCAGTTTCACGCCAGCATCGAGCTTGTGGCGTGCACGCACTTCTTCTTCGTTGCGACCGACGTAAACCTTGCCACTAGCGTCATACCAGGCGGGAATGCGATGACCCCACCAGAGCTGGCGCGAGATGCACCAGTCCTGGATGTCACGCATCCAAGCGAAATACATGTTCTGGTATTGCTCGGGCACGAACTTGATGCGGCCGTCTTCCACGGCGCGGATGGCGGGCTGTGCGAGTTGTGCCGTTTTTACATACCACTGGTCCGTGAGCCAGGGCTCGATGACGATGCCGGAGCGGTCGCCGCGCGGCACTTTCAGCGTATGCGGGTCGATTTTTTCCAGCCAGCCTTCGCTTTCGGCCTGCGCGACGATTTTCTTGCGGGCCACAATGCGGTCGAGCCCGGCGTACTCCGCCGGCGCGGGTTCGTCAGCGCCGGCTTCGTTGGCGTAGCTCAGCGTGTCGAAGCTGGCTTTGACGTGGGCATCGCGGTCGAAAATGTTGATCAGCGGCAGGTTGTGGCGTTTGCCTACTTCGTAGTCGTTGAAATCATGCGCCGGCGTGATTTTCACGCAGCCGGTGCCGAATTCTTTGTCGACATAGCTGTCGGCAATCACGGGAACCAGACGCCCGGTAATGGGCAACTTCACTTTTTTGCCGATCAGGTGACGGTAGCGCTCGTCATCCGGGTTCACGGCGACCGCCGTGTCTCCCAGCAGTGTTTCCGGGCGCGTGGTGGCGACTACCAGATAATCCACGCCGGCCGTTGTGCCTCCCGGTGCGGCGCCGTCGAGGGCATAACGGAAGTGCCACATCGAGCCTTTTTCTTCTTCCGAGAGCACTTCGAGATCGGAAATGGCGGTGTGCAGCTTCGGGTCCCAGTTCACCAGCCG
>JAUXNL010000385.1 GCA_030684415.1 Moraxellaceae bacterium
GTCGCGGGTAATCACCTCGATAGCCTTGTCATAGTCGCCATAACCAATGTGCGCCATGAAGCTGGGAATATCGATATTGGCAGGGCAGGTGCTATGGCATGGCGCGGCGGGACGCTCCAGGCACAGTTTCTCGGGACATGACTCGCGGCGAATGTGGGTTTCCCACTGACCACGGAAATAGCGCAAAGAGCTGCCGAGCGGCCAAGCCGCCGCCAATCCCTGCGTCTCCAGTTCGAGGGCCATCTGGTCGAGTTCGACGAGATGCCGCGGTTCACCACGGCCAACAGTAATGTCGGCCACCAGCCGTGCGGCACGCGCCAGCAGGGAACGAATCGGCTGGGATTCATTTTCAGCCAGTTGCCAGTAGCGGTAAAGTGCGCGCCGAGTCTGCTCGACGAGACAAACACCTTCCGCCAGCACCATCAGGCTGGCGGGTGCTGGCGCAATGCCCGCTGCGGCAAATGTCAGCGGATGGCAGGCCATGTCGGCTGCCGAGAGCGGCAGGAAACCACCCATGCCATTGTCAAACAGGAGCACGGCATCGCGCCCTTCGACTTCTACGCCACCACCCCAATCGTAAATCTGGCGGCGTAGCATGTCGCTGCGATTAAGTTCGATCAAGCCGCGTTGGTTAAGGCCACGTAACAGCGTGAGTAATGCGGCATCATTGTTAACTTCGCCTTGCTCGGCAAACATCAATGCCACGCGGCACCAGGTCTCCGGCGTATGAATCAGCCGCGTACCATCAGTCGCGTGTCCTTCACCCCATGGACTCGGTAAGCTGTCACGCTTTACCTCAACACGAATGCGGCGCCCCGCCAGGAGGCCACGGGCGCGAATTGTGTCGATGGCATTGAGCAGTCCAGCCTCACGCCCCGTCAGTTCCGCCGGCAACAGCAACTCGATCTTGGAGGTGTCGCGCAGGCCGGCTGCGATCAGGAGACCCTCAGCCAGCCGCCACGGCGCTCCATCAAGCACAGCCGCCGTGCCGCGCGCACGCGGGTCGAGGCCAGCCGCATCCACGACCAGCACAGAATTGCCATGGCCACGCAGGAATTGCCGCCAAGCCTGATATAACGGCTCGCCGGCATATCCGCATTCGGCCAGGCCACTTTCCTGCAGCCGCTGCAGGCGCTGCAAGGGGTTCAGCGCCTGGGCGCGGGCAAGGCCCGGCAGTGCGC
>JAUXNL010000387.1 GCA_030684415.1 Moraxellaceae bacterium
GACTCCTGATTCGCTGATGCCGCAGTCTAACGCCCCGGGGCGTGATTTGGCCGCGTCACAGCGGTTATTGGGTGTCGGCGCCGCCCAGATAGAGGCGCTGCGCCCGGGGCGATAGGCGCACCAGGCATTCATGGGCGATGCTGCCGGCGGCGCGCGCCTGCTCGTCAAGCAGAGCGTGTGGCCCGAGCAATTCCACCATGTCGCCGGGTTGGGCGGCGGCGTCGCCCAGGTCTACGACGGTGAGATCCATATCGACGATATAGAGCCTGCGGAGCGCGCCCACCGCCCAGGCCTTGCCGCCGCGTCGGGTGGCCCGAATCACTCCATCGGCATAGCCGGCCCCCACCAGGGCGACCCGCGTCGTCGCCTCGGCCGCGATGGTCACGCCATAGCCGATCAGATCGCCGGCGGCCACGTGACGGATGTCCAGGATCGGCGCCTCAAGGCAGGCGACGGCCCGCAGACGAGGATCGGGGGTCTCCTGAGGGCCGCCGCCAAACAAGCTGATGCCTGGGCGGACCACATCAAACCTGTAGTCTGGTCCCAGGAAAGCGCCGGCCGACGCCGCCAGACTGGCCCTGGCGTCGGGAAAGAGGTCGCGCACCGCCCGGAAGGCCGCCAGCTGCGTCCTATTGCGTTCGTGGTCGGGGGTCGCGCCGGAGCCGAGGTGGCTCATGACCAGCTCAATCTGAAGGCCAGACAACCGGTCGGACTGGGCGAGGGCCCTGGCTTGGGCCAGTCCCAGCCCCTGGCGGTTCATGCCGGTGTCGACCTGCAGTGCGCAGGGCAGGGACACGGCCGTCTGCTGCGCGAAGTGGCTGGCTGCGGCGATCTGGTCGAGGCTGTTCAGCACCGGCGTCAGACCGGATGCGGCGAGACGTGGCCCGCCGCCCGCGGTGAATCCGTCCAGGACCAGGATTCGGGCTGAGCGCCCGGCCATGGCGGCCCGAAGAGCCTCGCCCTCCTCAAGCCGCGCGACAAAGAAGGTCCGGGCGCCCTCGGTCCAGAGGCGGCGGGCGATCGGCGCGGCGCCCAGGCCATAGCCATCGGCCT
>JAUXNL010000389.1 GCA_030684415.1 Moraxellaceae bacterium
TGGACCAGGCTGCGGGCCTGGATCAGGTTTCCGCCGCCGCCCGGCTTCAGGGCCAGGTGGCTGGCGTCAATGCGTCCTTCCGGCTCGCAGCCTTCGAGGAGCGTCGCGGCGGGGGCGTGGACGGGGTCAGCTCCCAGGCCAGCGGCGGCGCCGCGACCCTGTCGCTGGCGCAACCTCAGGCGACCGGGGCCGGCGGATGGCGGGCCCAGGCCTGGCTGCGCACCAGCGATCTGAAGAACCGCTTTGCGGCGGTGGAGCCGGATCGCTCGGCCAGCCGGCCAGCCGCCGAACAGCTGGCCACCCCGGCCCTGGGCTATGGGCTGAACGCCGCCTGGCGGGCGATCAACGGCCCCTGGACCTGGGAGGTGGGCGCCGATGTCCGGATCACCGACGGCGAGACTCGGGAGCTCTTTCGCAATCTGGGCGCCGGCTTCACCCGAGGACGGGTCGCGGGCGGCCGCACGACGGTCGGCGGGGTCTATGGCGAGGCCACGTGGCTGGGCGAGCGACTGCTGCTCACCGGCGGCCTGCGGGTTGATGGGTGGGAGGCGACCGAAGCCCGCCGCATAGAGCGCGACCTGAACGGCGGGGCGGTCCTGCTGAACTCGCGCGCTCCGGATCGCAGCGGCACGACGCCGACGGGGCGTGTGGGCGCCCGCCTTGATCTCACCGAGGCGCTCCATCTGCGCGGCGCGGCCTATTCCGGGTTTCGGCCCCCGACCCTCAACGAGCTGCACCGTCCCTTCCGGGTGGGCAACGACATCACCGAGGCCAACCCCGCTCTTGAGCCCGAGCAGCTTTACGGCGCCGAGGCGGCCATCGGCGGCCAGGGGGACGCCGACGGCGCCTGGGCCTGGTCGGCTGGCGTCTTCTTCAACCGCCTGGAAGATCCGATCACCAATGTCACCATCGGCCAGGGACCGAGGACCTTCCCGATCGCCGGCTTCGTGCCGGCTGGTGGCGTGCTGCGCCAGCGGCAGAATGTCGGCGTCATTGAGGCCTGGGGTCTTGAGCTCTCGGCCGATCGCGACCTGGGTCCCTGGACCGTGCGGTTCGACGCCGTGGCGACAAAGGCCGAGGTGGATGGGGGGAGCGTGGCGCCACAGCTGAACGGCCTGCGTCCGGCCCAGACCCCGGAGTT
>JAUXNL010000390.1 GCA_030684415.1 Moraxellaceae bacterium
TTCGCGGCTAAAGCCGCTCCCACAGAAGCTGTTGTCACTATGGCACTTCGTGTTTGACGCTTCCTGTTAAGGCCCCCTGTTATGGCACTTCCCCTATGCCTACTCACATAATCGCGCTTCCTTTGATTGAATCTCCCGTCATGGAATTTCCCTCTGTGGCTTTTTCCACCCAAGCCATCATGACGATCACTACCTGCTGAAGAGTCCCGACATGAGCCAATTCTGGAGCGCCTTCGTACACGATCTCGTGCCCTACGTGCCGGGTGAACAACCGAAAATCGCCAACCTCGTCAAGCTCAACACCAACGAGAATCCCTACGGGCCGTCACCGCGTGCTCTTGCTGCCATGCAGGCCGCCTTGGGTGACGATTTGCGTCTGTATCCGGACCCCAACGCCGATGTCCTCAAGCAAGCCATTGCCGCCTATTACGGTGTTGAGTGCGGCATGGTGTTTGTCGGTAATGGATCGGATGAAGTGCTCGCGCATGTTTTTCATGGCTTGCTCAAGCACGACGCGCCCATTCTTTTTCCGGACATCACCTACAGTTTTTATCCGGTGTATTGCGGGCTGTATGGCGTGCCTTTCCGGCAGGTGCCGCTGGATGAGCGTTTCGACATCCGTTTCGCGGATTATGCAGAGCCCAATGGCGGCATCATTTTCCCCAATCCCAATGCCCCGACAGGCGTGCTGACACCGCTGGCCGCCATTCGTGAATTGCTCCAGCGCAATACCCGGTCTGTGGTCGTGGTCGACGAAGCCTATGTGGATTTCGGCGGTGAGAGCGCGATTGCGCTGGTGCGTGAATTTCCGAATCTGCTGGTGACGCAGACGCTCTCCAAGTCGCGCTCGCTGGCCGGCTTGCGTGTTGGTCTGGCGGTGGGCCACCCCGATCTCATCGAAGCACTGGAGCGCATCAAGAACAGCTTCAACTCCTATCCGCTCGGGCGCATGGCCATTGCGGGGGCGGCAGCCGCCTTTGACGACCGTGAGTATTTTGCGCAGACCTGCAAGGCCGTGATCGACAGCCGCGATGAGCTGTCGGCCGCATTGACGGAGTTGGGGTTTGACGTACTGCCTTCTGCGGCCAATTTCATTTTCGCGCGGCATCCGCAGCATGAGGGCGCTGCACTGGCCCAAGGGCTGCGTGAGCGCGCTGTACTCGTGCGCCATTTCCGGCTGCCGCGCATCGACCAGTTCCTGCGTATCAGCATCGGCACGCCCGCACAGAATGCCGCGCTGCTGACGGCGCTGGGCGAGATGTTGTAACGCGGGCAAATCGCTATTGGCAGGGCCTGAGGTCAGTTCCAGAGGGGGGGAGCTAGGCATGACCCCCTATGCTATACACACAAATACACAATAAAATGGACGAGGCCTTTTTGTTGTGTAACCAT
>JAUXNL010000146.1 GCA_030684415.1 Moraxellaceae bacterium
CGTCCTTCAAAAAAACACGCGCCGGAAACGGGGCGTGTTTTTTTATGCAGTCGGCGTAATCCCTCTGCACACAAGGCTGCTCCAGCGACCGACCACTGCCCCCCCACTGACAACCGACACACGCGGCCTCAGCGCCGCGGCTTGCGCTGCCGGTGTGCCTGATCATGCTCGGCGTGTCGACGCCACAAACGTTCCATGGCGATATAGGTGTACGACGCCGACCAGCCGATCATGAGCAAGCCGATCAATGCCTCGAGCCCCACCAGCAAGCGCATCGGCCCCAGCGGATAAATGTCGCCAAGGCCGAGAGAGGAATAGGTCGCAAACGAAAAATACAAGTAGTCCGGCAGGCTGCCATCAACTTGCCCAGCGATACTGCCTAGCCCCGGCTGCGCGGCCATCCACTGATAGCACAGTGCAAACAGCATGATCTCGATCAGGTGGAGGAGAAACACACCCAGAATCACGAACAGCATTTGCGGACGCGGATGCATATGCAGACGCGGCATCAATCCGTCCGTCACCAGCCGCAGCCCTTCGTGAGGGCACGAGCCCTTGTCATACGCATCCTGACAGATACCGGCAGACTGGCGATGACCCATGTCAGCCCGGCACCGCGAGTTGCTGCGCCACCCATTGCCGGAACTGTAGCGGCGGCAACGCGCCGGACAGGCGTGCCTGCTCACGGCCATGCCGAAAAAAAATCAACGTGGGAATGCTGCGGATGGCAAAGCGCTGCGCGAGTACCGGCTCGGCCTCGGTATCGACCTTGGCCAGCCGCAGTTGCGGCTCGAAAGCGGCGGCGGCTTGCGCAAATACCGGCGCGAACTGGCGGCAAGGCCCGCACCACGGCGCCCAGAAATCCACCAACAAAGGCAGGTCCGCCGAGACATGCGCATCGAAGCTGGCCGCCTGCAGCACCATGGGTGCGGCGACAAACAAGGGATTTTTGCAACTGCCACACTTGCCGCCCGCCGTCAGGCGATCGGTCGGAACACGGTTCTTGCGGTGACAGTGCGGGCAGGCAATCAGCAGGGGAGCCGGAATGTCAGTCATGGACCTCTCTCTATGAATACGGAATGAATCAGGCGCTACACACCCGACAACATAGAGCGGGCTTGCCCCTGTGTGCGCCTGCAATCTTCTGAAAGTGCGCATGGACGACAGCCACCACCAGCGTCCAACGACATTGCCTGCGACATCGCCCCACAAGACTTACCGATCGAGCGCACAGGAACAATGCAAGCCTGGATGCTCCGCCAGTTAGCAGCAGGACAGGATTGATCATGCCAAAGTCACTCCCGCACCGGAACAGGCTAGCGCCCCTGACAACAACAGGCGACGAGACGGCGGCACGCTGCGCTGCAGGGCTATCGGACACCCGCCAATGCATGCCGATGCAGCGCCATGCCGGCGGGACGCCGCTACTTACTTTGTCTTCTTTCCCTCTCGGGACGACTCTGCCAGCATCCGGGGCAGACCTGATGGCGTGCCTTGCCATCACTCATTGCCGACCGACCATGCCCCTCACCCCGGAGCACCCATGATTATCGTCCACCATCTCAACAACTCCCGCTCGCAGCGCGTGCTCTGGCTGCTGGAGGAGCTGGAGATTCCCTACGAAATCAAACATTACCAGCGCGATGCGAAAACAATGCTGGCACCGTCCGCACTGAAAAAAGTGCATCCGCTGGGTAAATCGCCGGTCATTACGGATGGCGACATTACCGTCGCGGAGTCCGGCGCCATCATCGACTACCTTGTCAGCACCTACGGCAATGGCCGCCTGTTACCCTCCAGCAGTGAAGACCACCGGCGCTACACCTACTGGCTGCATTACGCCGAAGGCTCGGCCATGATGCCGTTGTTGCTCACCTTGATTTTCAACCAGATGCCGAAAGCGCCCATGCCATTTTTTGTGCGCCCCATCGTAAGCGGCATCGCCGACAAGGTGAAACAGCAATTCGTGAATCCGCAACTGAGGCTTCACCTCGATTACATCGAAGGTGAGCTCAAGAAAAACGAATGGTTTGCCGGCCGTGAATTCAGTGCGGCAGATATCCAGATGAGTTTCCCGGTGGAAGCAGCCTCCAGTCGCGGGGGTATTCGTCAGACACATCCACGCATGATGGCATTTCTGGAAAAAATACAATCGCGCCCGGCCTACCGTCGCGCGTTGGAAAAAGGCGGGCCTTACGACTTTGCCAGTTAAGGCATCACCTGATTTCTCGACTCGTTACACCCAACGCGAGTCAGTCTGCGGCTTAGCGATACAGTATCGCCCTGCCGGCGAAGCCTTGTTTTCTTTGCTCTGCTGTAAGTGAAGGAATTCTGCCGCGCATGTTGCGATGCTGTTGTCGCGCCCATACGACGTGGCACTGTTGTTGCGCCTGTACGATGGGGCGCTGTTGCTCCCTCTCCCGCCGGGAGAGGGCCGGGGTGAGGGACACGCCTCGAATCAACCACTGTCGTCCCCTCTGGGGAGAGGGTCTGGGTGAGGGGGCGGATTCCGGATCAATCACCGCCGCTATTCAGGCACCGTCTCGCTTTGGGGTGAGTGCTTCGACGAGGTTGCGCCGGCTGCTTCTCTGCGCTGGCGTTGCGCTCTGCCGGCGGGGCCTTACTTTCTTTGCTCGGCAAAGAAAGTAAGCAAAGAAAGCCGACTCCTGCGGAGGGCTCGCGCATCATGACTGTTGCTCCTGTAGCGGAGGCAACGTGGGCGTGTTCGCGCCTTTGGTTGCTGCGCAACCGGCGTCTCACAATTAACTTCTGCTCCATATAGCAGGCGCTGCGTCGTAGGTGCAGCTCCTTCGCCTGCGCATGCTTTAGCGCCGCTGCTGCCCTCCACCTCCGTTTGCGGCTACAGCCGCACTTGTACGACGTAGCGCTGTTGCCCCCTCTCCCTCCGGGAGAGGGCTGGGGTGAGGGACGCGCTTCGACTCAACCACTGTCATCCCCTCTGGGGAGAGGGTCAGGGGTCTGTGGATGCAGGGCATCGGTTCGATGCTGGCGATCAAAGGAGATGGGCATGTGCACATTGTGGTGAGACGTCTGAAGCTTGCGCGATGTGTTATTGCGATGAACCCGTGCATGCATACGTCGCAATCCTTTGGACAATCATGCAACAGATTTGAGCAGGTACTTGCTCAGGCGTTCAAGGCGACGGCGATGCCGGGCAAACAGAGCCGGATTGCGGTGCCGCTTCCCGGCTCGCTTTCCACTTCCACACGCCCACCGGCATGGGTGATGACTTGCTGCACAATCGCCATTCCAAGCCCCGTACCGGCATCACCTTTGGTGGTGAAAAACGGTTCGAAAATCCGGTCACGCGTGTCGGCATCCATACCACTGCCATTGTCACGAACCTCGATGACCACTTGCGTGCCTTCGTTGCCGCAAACGGCCTCATAAACTGCAATTGCAATTTCCCCGCCCGCCGGCGGTAGCGCATCGCGCGCATTTACCACCAGATTAAGCAGCACGCGCTCCAACTGGGCGCCATCAACAAACACTCGACTGACCGGAACCGTTCGCAGCCGCAACGACACCCGGCTACCGACGGCCATGCCCAGCATGCTGCGATACTGCTCGATCAGGGTAACGACATCGGTAACGCGCGGCCGACTCGGGGTTTCCTGCGCCAGCGTCAGCAATTGTTGCGTCAATTCTTGCCCGCGCTCTGCGGCATGCACCAACTCTTCCGCCAGCTCCAGCACTTCGGGATTGCCTTTGGCGGCATCGGTAATCAGGTCGGCATAGCCGAACACTGCACTCAATACATTCTTGAAATCATGCGCCATTCCGGCAGCAAGCCGCCCCAGCGACCCAACACGCTGCAACGCATTGACCTGCGTCTGATACGCGCCGAGCGCATGTTCCGCCTGCAATTGTGCCGACTCGGCATAAAGCCGCGAAATGGTATCCGCCACCGCGGCGGCAAACTCACTGTCTGAAGGTTGCCACTCACGCACAGCCCCGACGTGCTCATGGCAAACAATGCCGACGACCTCTCCGGCTTGATAAATGGGCGCATCGAGCATGGACGTAATGCCCAACGGCCGGAAATACGGCTCACGGAACTCTTCTACCAGTGGATCATCGGCCACATCCGTCACGGCAATCACACGCCGCACACTCAGCGCCAGAAAATACTCGGGGAAATCACGCTGATGCAGGATGACACCTTCACAGACATCATCTCGGCCCGGTTGGAAAAGACAGTCGCAGCGAATGGCGCGGCCTTCGTCAATCGCCAGCCAGATGCTGACGCGACTCACCTCAAGTGCGGCCGCCACAAGTCTGGCCAACTCATGCTGGCACTGGCGCAAACTGTGCCCGCTGCCGACGCTGATGCGCGACATCGCAAGGCGCGCCTCTTCGTAAGAACGTGCTGTCGCACTAGAGGGGCTTGCCCTATCCGGGTTCTGGCTCATGACACACATCCTGTCGCTGTCACGTCCCGCCACTCATGCCGGCGGGATGAAGGGGTTCGCCTTGAGTATACGAGCCCTGCCATGAGCCGAGACTGATCAATGGCCATACGAGCCACCTGTCATCGGCTGCATCGGTCATTCGTCAGCCTCCCGACAACCGGTCGCGAAGTTG
>JAUXNL010000391.1 GCA_030684415.1 Moraxellaceae bacterium
AGCGGCCTTGCCCTCGACAGTAGTGGGCGTGGAGGGGGGCGGCTTGCAGCCGGCGAGGGCCAAGGCGCCAACGGCTGCGGCAACAGCCATGAGCTTGAGTTTCATAGACAGAGATCCTGATTGGGGGTAAGGCCGGAAAACAGGCGCAGAAAGTACACGTTCAGGGCCGGCGCCGCCACCCCCGGCGGGAGGATTCCCTGCGCTGAGGGGGCGGGGGGGGGGCATAAGCGCAGGCGGCTGGTCGTGGGCCGGCGGCACCGCTTTCCGGGGCGTTCCCGGGCTCAGCCTTGGGGCTTCATGTACGGATCGATGCGCAAGCCCTGCATCGTGTACAGCGACTCCGCGATTTCGCTCTGCATGGTTTCCACTTTCAGCGTGCCGCTGATCCAGAACGGCTCGTAGAGCGCGGCGGTATCGAAGCCTTTGGGGTAGCGCACAAAGATGATCTGGTTGGGCGGTGGGGGCGGCACATGGATGCAGGCGCCGAAGTAGGGCACCAGGAAAAAGCTGATGATGGCGCCCTTGGCGTTGTAGTCGATGGGCACGATATAGCCGGGGATGCGCACGGATTTGTTGTGCCATGTGCGCACAGGGTTGTAGACCGGCGTGCTGCGCTGGTTTTCCAGCACATTGAAGACATCGTCGCCGGTGAGCGGGCCGCTCCCGCCCATGGCGCTACCCCCCAACGGCGAGCTGCGTGGCCGGTCCGGGCCTTTGCCATGGTCAATCGAGGCGGGGTTGACGAGTTTGGCGCGCTCGCTGTCCGGCACCAGTTGTGGCCAGCCCAGTGTGACGATGCTGGAGCCCGCTTTGCCAACAGGCTTCGCCGCGCTTTTGTCTGCCGCTTGCACGGCGGGGGCCAGCAGTAGCAAACAGAACAGGATTCTTTTCATGGACGCCCCGATGTTTGTGGTGATGCTTCTGATGTGTTGATGGCGGTGATGATGTTGTTGCGCTTGCTACGGTGCGCGTCATGGCGATTGTCGATGACGGGGCGTTTCCCAAGGCCTATCCAGCGTCATACACGCGGTGTCAGCCCATCGACGAGCAGGTTGCGGTAGGCCCGCAGTGCCGGCAACAGGCCGCTGACAAAGGCGGCCAGCACCACGGCGGCCAGAATCAGCCACTCGTTGGGGGCCGGCCAGCGCAAACCGATAAAGAGCCCGAACTCGCTGGCCAGCCAAGGGCGCAGACCCAGCAACAGGGCATGGAACAGCAGCAATCCGGTAGCCACACCGGCCAGGCCGACCAAGCCACTTTCCAGCATGAGCAGGCTGAAAATATGACGCGGCCGGGCCCCCACAGCGCGCAGGATGGCCAGCTCGCGCCGGCGCTCATTCAGGCTGGTAAGCATGACGGCAAGCAGGCCGAGCAGGCCGGCCCCGACCACACAGGCCGAGACCAGCAGCAGGATACGTTCCATCAGCGCAAAGCTTTGCCACAGCTCCGCCAGCGCCACGCCGGGCAGAATCGCGGAGAGCGGTTCCTGTGGGTAGGTGTTGAGGCCGCGCTGCAGCGAGAACACGGCGAGCCGCGATTTCAGACCCACAAACGCCGCGGTAATGCTGGTGGGCGTGAGGTTCATTCTTTCGATGGTGTCCGCATCCAGACCGGGGCCAAGGGGCGGGGCGCCGTTCTGCCAGTCCACATGCAGCGCCTCCATGCCGGCAAGCGTGATGTGCAGGGTGCGATCCACGGGCGTGCCGGTGGGCTCAAGAATGCCGGTGAGGGTAAACGGCCGGTCGCTGTGGTCGCTGAGGGCGTTTTCAGCAATACCATGGCTGAGCACCAATGTGTCGCCAATCGAGTAGCCCAGCTTTCGCGCGACTTCACTGCCCGCGACCACATCGTAAATGCCGCTGAAGTGGCCGGCAGGCTCAGTGTCTGTAGTGCCGGTTTTGGGGCGAGCCGTGCTGGCGAATACCAGCGGACGGTTGTCGCCGGTGCGGTAATGCGCGAAATAACTGTTGTCGGTGGCCAGCACGCGATAGCCGCGATGCGAATCGCCGAGCGATACCGGAATGGCCCAAGCCACTTGCGGATGTCCGCGCAGTTTTTCAAACGTGCCCCAAGAAAAATTGCCGGTGGCCTCGCCCAGCCGGAACACTGAGTAGAGCAGCAACTGCGAGCTGCCGCCGCGTGCGCCAACAATCATGTCCACGCCACTGACGGTTTGCGCGAAGCTGCTGCGTGACTCATGGCGCACGCGCTCCACGGTCAGCAGCAAGGCAACGCTGACGGCAATCGCGAACACGGTCAGGCCCACACTCAGGCGACGGTTCCACAGGCTTTTCAGCGCCAGTTGCCACAGACTCATGCATGCGCTCCCGCTGGGTGCAGGGCCGCACGGTTGATGTCGGCCAGTGCCACCACCCGATCAAATCGCGAGGCCAGGCGCAAATCGTGGCTGACAAACAGCAGGGCGGTGCCGTGCTGGTCGCACTCGCCAAAGAGCAGATCCAGAAAGGCTTGCTGTGTATCGGCATCGAGCGCCGAGGTGGGCTCGTCGGCAATCACCAGCGGTGGCCGGCCGATGAGCGCGCGGGCCACGGCCACACGCTGCTGCTGGCCGATGCTCAAGGTGTCGGCGCGTGCCGGCCAGAGACGCGGCGGCAGTTTCAGATCGGTGAGCAGGCGGCCGGCTTCGTCGCTGGCCGCTGCCGTGAGGCGCTGCCGGCGCGGTGCAGAAAAGCGCAGCGGCAGCAGCACGTTGTCCATGGCCGAGAGATAGGGCAGCAAATTGAATTGCTGGAAGACAAAACCGAGCTGGTCGGCACGCCAGCGGTCACGCGCCGAGGCTTTCAGGGCGGCGAGGTCGGTGCCGTCCAGTGTCAGCGTGCCGCTGTGTGGTGTGACGACGCCGGCAATCAGTGCCAGTAGCGTGCTTTTGCCGGTGCCCGACGGCCCGTGCAAAAACACGCGTTCCGCCGGCGCCAGAGCAAAGCGCGGAATGTCGAGCAGCGCCGGCTGGCCGGGCCAGCCATAGCGGATGTTGTCGAGTGCCAGCAGGCTCATTACTGGCGCAGCTCCGCACGCGGGCGGGCCGGCGTCAGTGTGGTGCTGCCTTGGCCGCCCGGCAGCAGGTACTCCACATTCAGGGTCTTGAGGCGGGGAAAAGCGCGGAAGAGGGCGCTGGCATCCAGCGAGCGCAGCTTGCCCGGCGTGGCGCACTCAAAACGGTAGCGGGCATCGAAGTCGCGGTGTTCTTGGTGGCCACCTCCCGCAAAGGGATTGTCGACCTTGGTGTCCGTCGCTTTGCAGCCAGCCTCGGTATTGAACTGCAGGGGCTTTTGTTTCAGGTTCACTAGCGCCATCAGGATGCGTTGCTGGTGATCGGCCGTGCGCGGTGCATGCTCAAAGCCGGTGATGCTCTCGGCGGGCGCCTCCAGTGCGGCTTCCAGTTGCTGTTTGTCCAGCGCCAGCGTTAGCAAGGCCTTGCCGTGCACATGCGCCTTATGACTGTGTGCCGGGTCGTGTGAATGGCCCTTGGCCGTGGTGTGCTTGCTGGAGTTGGCCGGCGCAGGTTTGGTGGTGTTGGCCAAGACGGAGGAGGTGGTAAGCAAGCAGCCCAGTGTCAGCAAGGGCATGAACAGGCGGGTCATGGCGGTTCTCCTTCTGGGGGCTGATTCGTGAGCCTTCTGGTAAGCCAAGGGCGGCACGGCGACTGCGCCCGAGTGTACGCAATCCCGGTCGGCTTCTGCTGCACGGCTTCGGACAAAATGTGTTTCGTTTGCGTTGACCGGCCTGTTGGCCGCGAAGGTTTGTCTGGGCTGTCTGGGGTGTGAGGTGTGAGGTGGGGGTGTGGAGGGGCGTGAGGTGAGGCCGGCTTGTGGAGATGGCCTTGTGTGGTGCTTTCTGGTGCGGCTGACCGGGAGGCGGTCAGCCTTGAGCGCCCGGCCCGGTATGACGAGAAGAAATGACCGGACGGGATGACTCCCTGTCAGGGAGTTCCTGAATCGCCTCATGTTTGTCGCCTCATCGGCACTCATGTGAGTACCCCCCGTGGGCACTTAGATTGGCACCCCAGAGGGGTTTCCTGCTGGTCGAAGCGCGTCTAGTGTCTTTAACAAGTGCCGACGAGCCCTGCCTGGCAAGCAGGCCGGGTCATTCAGCCCTTTTGGGGGATGCCGCTGCATCACCCGATTTTCGCCACCCCGGCGCAGGTGGCGCGGCGAAAGTCGGGATATCCACATATTCCTGACAGCGGATAGCCTCCCTTATCCCGGTAGCGCTGGCACCGAGTGCTGAGCCAAGCGTGGTCTTCGCTGATGTGTTGGTATATGCCGTGTCAGCCGCAATGGCTCCCCCGGGGCCGGACCGTGTGATGCCCCGTGCTCTGAGTGAGGGGCAAAATGCACATGAAGCGCCAGCGGGCGGTTACAATCACGGCCTCTTTTGTCCGCGTTGCGAGCCCGCCATGAGCCATCTCATCGACAACCACGCCAAGCTCATCGTCCAGCAGCATCTGGATCATCTTCACGATCACGAAGATACGCTCTCTCCCGTGCAGAAAAGTGCGCTGCGCGAACGTATCAAGGCTTTGCTCAAGCGTGAAGACGCCGTGCTGGTGGCGCATTACTACGTCGATGCCGAGCTGCAGTCGCTGGCCGAGGAAACCGGCGGCTGTGTGTCCGACTCGCTGGAGATGGCGCGGTTCGGCAACCAGCATCCGGCTAAAACCATTGTGGTGGCCGGCGTGAAGTTCATGGGCGAGACCGCCAAGATTCTCAATCCCGAAAAGCGTGTGCTCATGCCAACGCTGGAAGCCACCTGCTCATTGGATATCGGTTGCCCGGCCGATGAGTTCACGGCTTTTTGCGATGCGCATCCGGATTACAAGGTCGTGGTGTATGCCAACACGTCGGCCGCGGTGAAGGCTCGTGCCGACTGGGTAGTGACCTCAAGCTGCGCCGTCGATATCGTGCAGCATCTCGCAGACCAAGGCGAAAAAATCATCTGGGCGCCCGACAAATACCTCGGCGCCTATGTCGAAAAAGCCACCGGTGCCGACATGCTGCTATGGGACGGCTCCTGCATCGTGCATGAAGAGTTCAAGGCGCGCGGCATTCTCGATTTGAAAAAGGTCTATCCGGATGCCGCCGTGCTCGTGCATCCGGAATCACCCGCCTCGGTGGTGGAGATTGCCGATGCCGTTGGTTCGACATCACAGCTGATTGCCGCGGCGAAAAACCTGCCGAATCCACAGTTCATTGTCGCCACCGACAAAGGCATTTTCTACAAGATGCAGCAGGCGGCGCCCGGTAAGGAGTTCATCGAGGCGCCAACTGCAGGGTCTGGCGCCACCTGCCGTTCGTGCGCGCATTGTCCGTGGATGGCGATGAACGCGCTGGATAATCTGGCGCAAGTGCTCGAAACCGGCGGCCAGGAAATTCATGTCGATCCGGCGCTTGGCCGCCAGGCCATCATCCCGCTACAGCGTATGCTGGATTTTACCCGGGAGATGAAACTGGCAGCGGATCGTGCCTTGAAAGGCAACGCCTGATGGTGGCCCATACTCATATATTGCGTGTGCGTTACGGCGAATGCGATGCGCAGAAAGTCGTGTTCAATTCGCGCTATGGCGATTATGTCGATGTGGCTGTGCTGGAGTTCATGCGCGCGCTGCCCATGGGCGAGCGCTTCCTGAATGGTGAGCTCGATTACCAGTTGGTCAAGCAGACCACAGAATGGCGAGCACCCGCCCGCTTTGATGACCAACTCGCGATTACGGTAGCACCGGTAGCGCTCGGTAATACCTCGTTCACGCTCCGGGCGGATTTCCGCTTGGTTGGTGGTGATGAAGTCATCACGACATCCGAGACGGTGTATGTGTTGGTCAGTGGTGCAACACTCTCAAAAATGCCGCTGCCGGATGATGTGCGAGCCGCGTTGACCGTTTAAGCGCTGTACCACCACGTCATGCGGCAGCTTGTAAAACGCTGCGCACGATGTTGCGGGCCGGATAGCCCTATCAAATTTCCGTTCAACTTGATCGGAAGAGTGTTGTGGCCACAAGTTGCGACGGTTGGCCCACCCGGTGGGTTATCCCCTTTTCGATGGGGGGATGTCAGAGCTTCAGGTCGTTGCGCGTGCTTTCGATCTCACGCATGCGCTTTTGCAAGCGCGCGGTGAGCGGGTAATTGTTCTTGACCTGATCGCTGGCGAGCTTGAGCTGTTCCAGTGCTTTTTCTTCATTGCCCGACAGAAAGTAAACCTCGGCGCGCGCGCGGAAAATACCCATGGCGTCTTTGCGTGCACTGTAAGCCTCAATCAGCAAGCGCCAGAGTTGTGGATCATCACGGCGCTCTCGGGCCATGGCTTCCAGCGCGATGACTGCCTGCTCGGCTTTATCGTTCATGATCATTGTGCGTGCAGCGTAAACACGCAGTGCATAACTGTCCGGATTGAGCCGCAGGGCAGGCTCCAGCAAGGCAAGTGCGGTGGCGTATTGCCGGTCGGCCAGCTCGATTTCGGCGGCCGCTACTACAAAATCCACGCGCTGAGGGTCTGCCGCCAGCAAGGGCGCAATGGCGCGCCGGGCCTCGGCAAACTGACGCTCACGCAGCAGTGCAAGCGTCAGGCCCAACTGGTTGATTCTGGTCTTGTCGTCCAGACGCCGGCTGCCATCTAACTGCTTTTCAAAATAAGCCGTGCCACGGCCGGTGTCGTTCATGAACTGCACCAGCATGCGGACACGGGCGAGTTGGTAATCAAGGCCGTCATCGGCCAGTTTTTTCGGGTATTGATTAGCGCGGCTGATGCTGTCGGCAATACGGGACTGCGTGAGTGGGTGGGTGAGGATGAATTCCGGCACGGAGCCCACCTGGCGATACTGGCGGTCCATGCGCTGGAAAAAACGTGGCATGGCATTGGCGTCCATGCCGGCATCGACCAGTGTTTGCATGCCGATGCGATCGGCTTCCTGCTCGTTTTGTCGGCTGTAGCTGAGGCGGTTCTGGATAGCGGCCGCCTGCGAGGTCATGCCGAGTGCATAAGCGCCTTGCGCATCGCCACCGGCCGCCACGGCAATGCTCGCCAGCAGCGCGCCGAGATAGAGCCACTGGTTACGCTGGTTGTCGGCCAGTGAGCGCGCAAAGTGGCGCTGGCTGAGGTGGCCGAGCTCATGTGCCAGTACGGAGGAAAATTCGGCTTCGGTTTCGGCGTGCAGCAGCAGGCCGGCGTTGATGCCGATGACGCCGCCCGGGACGGCAAAGGCGTTGATCTGGCGGTCGTTGATGATGATGAGGCTGAGATCAGGATTTTGTAGCGGGCTGTGAAAGGCAAGGCGGTAGCTCTGGCGCTCAAGATAGTCCTGCAATACCGGGTCATTGAGTGTGGGGGTGCTGCCCCGCAGCTTGCGTATCCAGGCACGGCCCAGCCGGTACTCTTGTTCGGGCGTGACGATGGTGGAGGCGTTGTCGCCCAGCTCGGGCAGATTGTCGGCGGCGTACGCGGAGGGCGGCAAGCTGTTGGCCAGCAGCAGGGCCGTCACACTGGCGGTCACAAGGGCAAACAGGCGTTTCATGAAGACTGCCGTGCAGGGTTATGATCTGCCGCCATTCTGGCCGATGTCATCTGCGGCCGCATTCCCGGCCTGTGGTGTTTTTGCAAATGACGGATATTCCCAGACAGCTTGATGCGCGCGGCCTGCGCTGCCCCATGCCTTTGCTGAAACTCAAGCAGGCACTGCATGGAATGTTAGCAGGTGAGGTGATTGAGGTGCGCACGACGGATGCGGGCTCCGTGCGGGACTTTCAGGCTTTTCTGCGCCAAGGCGGTCATGCGCTGGAAGAAATGCGCGAGGGTGAAACTGAGTTTTTTTTCCGTATCCGCAAACAGTGATCACAACAGCAGCCCCGTTATTTTCCCACGACTCAATGGTGTGGGGAGAGGGCACTGACGTTGGGGAAAGGCACTGAGCTGGCACTCTGCGGAACATTCACATTCAGCAGAGTGCGAGTTGGGCCAGAGGCTTGGAGTGTCGCTGTCGGGGAGCCCCTGAAAACCAGAGGGTCCCCGACGGGGGGCTCGAAGGAGTTTTTCGAAGGAGGCCGTTCGAGCAAAGCGGCTTCAGGAGACTTCCCTGGCGCCAGCCGGTCGCAACTTCTCCTTATCGCAGCATCTCCTTGGCGCCGGGAGCAAACGGCTTACTTGTTCAGTTGCTTCACGGCGAACAGGACGGCCTCGGCATGGCCATCCACCTTGACCTTGCGCCATTCGTTACGGAGCACACCATTTTTGTCGATAAGGAAGGTGCTGCGCTCAATGCCTTCTACCTGCTTGCCATACATGTTCTTCATCTTGATGACGTCGAACAGCTTGCAGAGTTCTTCTTTCTCGTCGCTGATCAACTCGAAGGGAAAGCATTCTTTCTGTTTGAAGTTTTCGTGTGCTTTCAGGCTGTCGCGCGAGACGCCAAGTATCAACGCTTTTTCGGCCTTGAATTCATCATTCATGTCGCGGAACTGCTGACCTTCGAGCGTGCAGCCCGGGGTGGAGTCCTTGGGGTAGAAGTACAGCACGACATGCCAGCCTTTCAGTGCAGACAGCACGACATCCTTGTTACTGGTGGCGGGGAGGTGAAAATCGGGAACGGCATCACCAACGGCGATTGTCATGACAGCATCCTTTTGCAGACGGGAAGTAGAAGGGCGACGCTAACGAAGAACGGCCTGCGCGCCAAGTGCACAGCCGTTGTCGTACTGAACAGTTTGCTGAAAAACACCCATCCCGGGCTTTTTCAGCCCGCGACGCCGGCACATGTCCGGAATCGCTTCACGCTGAATCAATCACGTAGACCTGATTGATTCGCGGCCCGGCCATCCTTGGCCGGTTCACAGCTTGCTGGAAAGGGCAGTATCAGTTCTTGAAGGGCTCGATGATGGCGTCCAGATTGCGGTCGTCGCAGAACAGCATGAAATTTTCGCGCAGGCTGGCAACGTGCACGCGGGCCGGAATATTGACCGTCATGCTCAGGGCAAACATGGGCGAGCCGGTATGTGGGGCGGCGTAGGTGCTGGTTTCCATGGCTTCAAGATTGATGCCCTGGACGGCAAAGAAATTGGCGATTTCATGCACGATGCCGGGGTTATCCAGCGCAATCACATGCACGTTGTAGGGCATGGCATCGGCTTGAACGCCACGGGGTTCTGTCCGTTTGGAGATGATGGCCAGCCCTAGGCGTTTGCCCAGATTGGGCAGTTGGGCTTCCAGCTTGGCGATGGCGTCCCAGGTGCCGCAGACCATCATGATCAGCGCGAATTCCTGACCCATCACGATCATGCGGGAGTCGGCAATATTGCAGCGGGTTTCTGAGGCGGCGCGGGCGAGTTCGTCAACAATACCGGTGCGGTCTGCACCCAGCGCGGAAAGAACAAGAAAATGATCCATGGGGCTTCCTGGACAGGGGAAAACTGGGGCCGAGTGTAGCACCGGCCAGTGCAAGACGTCAGCGTTGCAGGGCTTCAGAAAAGCGGTCAGAAAACGGTCAGAAACGCGTTCGGATGTGCCGCCGGAGCCGGTGCCAGCGAGTGCGGCAAACAGGGCCAGCAGACTCAGGCATAACGGGTCGGATCGGCAATGCCAGCTTCTTCAAAGCCCTTGCGGCGTAGCCGGCAGGAGTCGCAGATGCCGCAAGCGCGGCCATCACTGTCGGCCTGGTAGCAAGACACTGTCAGGCCGTAATCGACACCCAGACGAATCCCTTCGCGGATGATGTCTGCCTTGCTGAGATGAATCAGCGGGGTGTGGATGCGCATGGTGGCGCCTTCAACGCCGACCTTGGTGGCGAGATTAGCCAGCGTTTCAAACGCCGAGATGAATTCCGGGCGGCAGTCCGGATAGCCCGAATAATCCACCGCGTTGACGCCGATAAAAATCGCATCGGCCTGCATGACTTCGGCGAGGCCGAGCGCAAACGACAGGAACACGGTATTGCGAGCGGGAACATAGGTGACGGGAATGCCGTCGGCTTCTTCGGTAGGCACGGCAATCGACGTGTCAGTGAGGGCCGAGCCGCCCATGCTGCCCAGATCCAGACGTAATACACGGTGATCGCGCACGCCAAATGCAGCGGCCACACGGCGTGATGCTGCTAGCTCGGCATTGTGCCGCTGGCCGTAGTCGAAGCTGAGGGCGATCGCCTCAAAGCCTTGTTCACGCGCCATGGCGAGGCAGGTGGCGGAATCCAGACCACCCGAGAGCAGGACAATCGCTTTTTTCATCGACGGTTCCGGATGCCGCTATCAACGCGGCGCAAAGAGAATCACGGCCATGCCTGTCAGCGACAGGCCGACGCCCAACACATCCCACAGGCCCGGACGCAGGCCATCAACCAGCCATAGCCAGGCCAGCGCCACGCTGACATAAACGCCGCCGTAAGCGGCATACACACGGCCTGCGGCCGCCGGATGCAAGGTCAGTAACCACGCAAAGAGGCCCAGTGCCAGCGCCGCAGGAAGCAGCAGCCAGGGAGAGCCTTCTTTTTTCAGCCACAGCCAAGGCAAGTAGCAGCCGACGATTTCGGCAATTGCCGTGGCCACAAACAGCAAAAGCGTAGTGGCAAAGCTCATGTCAGTGCCCCGGCTCGTTGTTCCAGAGGTATTTGTGCAGTTGCAGTTGCAGGCGCACGGGCAGGCGGTCGGCCAGTATCCATTCGGCGAGGGTGCGTGGTTCGAGCGTGCCGTGCACGGGCGAGAACAACACCTCGCCAACGCGTTCCGCGAGTGCATGTTCATCACACTTGAAGCGGGCCCAGTCGTAATCACGGCGCGAGGCGATGACGAATTTCACTTGGTCGTGGCGGCTGAGGCTGGTGATGTTGTCATAGCGGTTGCGGTGGGCTTCACCGGAGTCCGGCGCCTTCAGGTCCATGACGCGGCTGACGCGGGCATCGACGCCACTGATGTCGAGCGCACCGCTGGTTTCCAGCGAAACGTCGAAACCGGCATCGCACAGCGCGGCCAGCAGCGGCAGGCATTCAGGCTGTGCCAGTGGCTCACCGCCGGTGACACAGACATGGCGTGCCCCGTGGCTTTGTACGGCAGTGAGAATGTCGCCCAGTGTCATGAGCTGCCCGCCACTGAACGCATAGGGCGTATCGCACCAGACGCAGCGCAGCGGGCAGCCGGTCAGGCGCACAAACACCGTGCGCAGGCCGACGGTGCGGGCTTCGCCTTGCAGCGAATGGAAGATTTCGCTGATGCGCAGAGAGAGGGAGGACGCGGTCTCGGTCACGACGGGGCAGGGGGCTGGCCGAAAAGGGCGGCCATTCTACCCCATCGTGCGGGTAACTACTGCTGCTTTGCCGCGGGCTTGGCTGGTGTAGCAGCCGGCTTTTTGGCCGGCACGGCGGCGGGCGTTGAGGCGGCAGACGTAGCCGGTTTGGCAGCGGCCGCTTTGCTGGCGGCCATCGTCTTCAGCCAGGTATCAGCGAGCGCGGCCTCAGGGCTTTGCGGATAGCTTTTCATCAACTCCTGCATTTGCTGTTGGGCTTCCAGCGTGCGGCCCTCCAGATCGTGGATGCTGGCCAGCTTGTAGAGCGCGGCAGGAGCTTTGTCGTGCTCGGGGAACTTCACCAGTACGGCTTCAAACTGTTTGCGGGCGCCGGCCATGTTGGGAGTGGCCGCATTCAGGTAGAACTCGCCCAGCCAGTAATGGGCGCCGGGGGTAAACGTAGAGGCCGGGTAGCGGTTCACGAAGGCCAGCATCGGCGGAATAGCCTTGTCCGGGCCGCCGGTACGGAACATTTCGTAGGCGGCCAGATAGGCTCTCTTTTCCTCTTCGATGGTGGCGCTGGCGGTGGCAGATACGGTCTGGGCCGGACTTTCAGCCACCCCAGTTGCAGCGGCCTTGAACTGCTCTTGCTGCAGTTGCAGGCGCTGATCGAGGTCGGTGTAGCGTGTGCGCAAGTCGGACTGCAAGCGTTCGATAAGGTGGCCCTGCTGCTCGATCAGTCCACGTAACTGGCTGGCTTCCTGCTCCAGTTGCTGCAGGCGGGTGAACAACTCGACGGTGCCATTGCTTTCGGTGTTGCCGGCGTTGTCCGGGCTGTCTGTACCACTGGCCTCCGCCGCTGCCGCCGTAGCTTCTTCAGTCGCTGCGGCAGACTGCTGCATGCTCACAACCACCGGTTCTGCTGCCACTGGAGCCGGCACAAAAGGCCGGCTCAAGGGCCTTTCCTCAATCACGATCTGGGCCTGCGCAGGCATTCCGATGGAGCAGGTCAGCAGGATGAAAGCGGTGGTGCGGGGCAGAAAAGACATGAGCAATTCCATGAGTTGAAGCGGCAGGCCGCGAAGAAAGAGTTGGCGTGGCTGGCAGCAAAAAAGACGCCGGCACATGCGGGGCCGGCGTCGAGTGTGACAAAAAGCGCAGGGCGTCGTCTGTTACGGAATGTCGATCAACACGGTGGTGATGTTGTCGCGGCCGCCGCGCGCATTGGCCAATTCGATCAGAGCTTCGCACGTGGCTGTACCGGCCATGCCGCGTGCGAGCCAACTGGCGATTTCGCCATCGTTGACCATTTCATACAGGCCATCCGAGCAGAGCAGGTAGCGGTCGCCGGACTGCACTCGGGTCTGGCCGACATCGGCTTTGAGGTCTGTTTCCAGGCCGAGCGCGCGGGTGAGGATGTTGCGCGCCACTTTCTCGCGCGCCTCGGCTTCGCTGTAGTGACCCTGATCGATGAATTCCTGTTGCAGGGAGTGGTCTTTGGTGAGGGCGTCGAGCTGCTTGTTGCGCAGGCGGTAAAGGCGCGAATCTCCCACATGTGCATGTGAGAGCAGGTCTTTCTCGATGAGCGTGGCGACCACGGTCGTGCCCATGCCCTGATAGCGGGTGCTGCTGGCGGCTTTTTCCAGAATGCTGCCATGCGCGGCCTGAAGTGCGGTTTCCAGCCGCTCGGCGGCGGCTACGCCTGCGGTCTGGCGCAAAATGGCGAGCATGATGTCGATGGCCATCTGGCTGGCCACTTCGCCAGCGGCATGGCCACCCATGCCATCTGCCACAATGGCCAGGCCCAGCTCCGGCGCAATGCCGAAGCGGTCTTCGTTATGGGGTCTGACCAGACCGGGGTCGGTAAGACCGCTGTAGACGGGTGCTTTCAAGGGCATGTCCTGTGTCAGTTCGAGGATGACTGCCACTTGCGACCGGCCTTGAGGAGGCCGGTCGCAAGCACGACCTTAGTCGGCGTCAGGCAGTGGCTCGGTATTGTTTTTCTTGCTGCAGGCATCCACGCAAGCCTTGATGGCGGCGGCGAACTCCTGGCCATTCTGATAGCGCTCTTCCGGGTCCTTGGCCAGTGCCTTGTCGATGACCGGTCCGATGCAGGGCATCATGTCCGCCAACTCCGGGCGATGCTCGAAAACCGACACATGTGGTTCGTTGGCAATCTTGAACATCAGGGTCGCCATCGACTCGCCACGGAAGGGCGCCACGCCAGAGAGCATCTGGTAGAACATCACGCCCAGGCTGTAGAGGTCGGAGCGACCATCCACTTTTTTGCCGGCCACTTGTTCGGGCGACATATAGGTGGGTGTGCCCAGCACGGTGCCGGTTTTGGTTTTGCTGGCGTCGGTGATGCGCGCGATGCCGAAGTCGGTGATCTTGATGGCCACGGACTCGGGCTCGTACATGATGTTGGCCGGCTTGATGTCGCGGTGCACCACGTTGTGCTGATGGGCGTAGTGCAGCGCCAGCGCCGACTTGAACACGATGTTCACGACCTTGGGCACGGGCAGCAAAGCATCGGGCTTCACATAACGCGCCAGATCGTGGCCATGCAGGAATTCCATGGCGATATAGGCGAGGTCATGCTCTTCGCCGGCATCGTAAATGGTGACGATATTGGGGTGGTTGAGACGGCCGGCAGTTTCCGCTTCGCGGAAGAAGCGTTCCTTGATTTCAGTCAGCTCATCGCCTTCGAACTCGTCTTTGAGCGCCATGGTCTTGATGGCGACGACGCGGTTGATCTTGGGGTCGCGGCCGAGATAGACCACGCCCATGGCGCCTTTGCCCAACTCCTTTTCCACCTGATAGCGGCCGAGCATGGGCTTTTCGTCGTTGCCCGGCGTGAGAATCATGGTGGCCGCTGCGGAGCTCATGCTGCCGCCGCCAAGGATGACGGTTTCTTCCAGCTTCTGTGCGCGTTGCAGCTTGACGGACAGATCGCGGAACTTCGGGTTGTAAGCCGAGATGTATTCGTAGACCGACACCGCCTTGTTGAACTGGCGCTTGCGCTCGTAGTCGAGCGCCAGGTTGTAGAGCACGTCGGACATGGACTCGTCCATCGGGCACTTGCGGAACTTTTCCAGTGCCATGTCGAGCTGGCCGGACTGCTGCAGGGCGAGGCCCAGCATGCGGTTCGACTCTGCCGATTGCACATCGGATTTTTCACGCGCTTTTTCGGTGATGAAGTAATGCTTGGTGGTGATCAGTACATAGCCGACGCCAATCAGGATCGCCGGCAGCATGAGTGGCACCCAGACGCTGGAGCCGGTCATGAGCGCAAAGTGCGCCACCGCCAGCGACACGATCAGCACGCCTGAGGCGATGGCGGCCGGGCCGGCCTTCAAGCGCGGCAGACCGAGAATCACGAACAGGGCGGCGAGCAGCACGGCAATCCAGCGCACCGCGGTTGCCCACGTGGGGGTGACAAAGAAGTTCTGGTTCAGGATGCTGGCGACGTTGTGCGCCAGAATGCGCGCCGGCTCCATCGACGGGGAAATCGGGGTGACTTGCGGTGAGCCTAGGCCATAGGCTGTCGGGCCGATGATGACGACCTTGTCCTTGTACTTCGACAGAGGAATCTTTCCGCTGGCCACGTCGAAGAAAGAGTCTTCGGCAAACGCGGGCTTGTCACCACTCTTGCCGTAGAAAAACGTGCGCATCTGCAGGTAAGGGTCGGTGGTGATTTGCAACTTGCCGAGGCGCAGGCCTTCGCCCAGATCGACCGAGATGTCGCCGATGCCAAGGTTCAGGCTTTTGGCTGCGAGCAACAGCGATAGTGACGGGTAGTAAGCATTACCGTATTGCAGCAGCAGGGCATCCTGGCGGATGCCGCCGTCAGCATCCGGATTGATGCTGAGATGCCCGATAAAACTGGCCTGCTCGCCAAGCACGGCAATCGGCGGGACGGCCTCATTGGATTCTGGTGGCAGCAAGAAGTTTTCATTCGCGCCAATGCGGTCGCGCACGGCCACAATCTGGTTGCGGGTCACGTACTCAGGCAGCTCGTGATCCGGATTACCTTGCATTTCACCCAGTACAAACTGCATGGGCAGGACCACATTGCCTGCCTTGCCCATGGCGTCGGCCAGATGCTGGTCGGTGTTGAGCCGGGCTTCGGCTTCCCCGAGTTTTTCGCTGAGCGTGAGCAAGGCGGGATTTTCTTCGCTAAGCGCCGCGAGTTGCTCGGTGTAAAACGCGTTGATGTCGCGGATGGACGCCAGGCCGGGATCGATCTGCGGCTCCGATAAGAAGAAGGGCAGGCCGATGGCACGGGCGCCGCCTTCGTTAAGGTCGCTCACCATCTTGGCGAGCGTGGTGCGTGGCCAGGGCCAGCGTCCGAGATTGGCGATACTGCGGTCGTCAATAGCGATGATCGCGACGCGGTCGCCGGGCTCCTTGTTGCTGGCGCGCACACCGAGGTCGTAGGCGTAGCGTTCGATATTGTCGATGAAGTCGGTAGCAGACCAGGCGACGAGCACGCCGAGGCTGATGGCAAGACCGGCTACCCAGTCCTTTTTCCAGAACGAAAGTCCCTTTTGCATGTCAGGCTTCCAGTGATTCAAAACGATGCTCCCTTCTAGCAGAGGGCGCGCGCAGGGGGAAGGGGAAAGCCGGTGGCGGCAGCCTGATGGCTTATAAAACAGGCAAGTCGTGAGCAGGCGAGGGCTAAAAGGGAGGTGGACGGCGGGCCATAGGCTTGAAGAGGCGCCCAGCCCAAAAAGAAACGGGCCCGAAGGCCCGTTTCGTCAATCGGCAGGCAATTACGGCTTGCCGGCAGTGTAGTCCAGTTCCACGCGACGGTTCTTGGCCCAGGCTTCTTCGCTTTCACCGGCGACAGCAGGCTTTTCTTCGCCGTAGCTGACGACTTCAAGCTGGCTGGATTTGGCGCCATTGGCGGTCAGGAAGGAGGCCACTGCTTTAGCGCGGCGCTCGCCCAGTGCCATGTTGTATTCACGGGTGCCGCGTTCGTCTGCATGGCCACTGACCTGCAGGCGGGCAGCACTGTTCTTGGCGAGGTACGCGGCATGTGCTTTCAGGGCCTGAAGGTCGGCACCCTGCACGCTGGCATCGTCGTAGCCGAAATAGAACACACGCAGGCCAAGGCGGGCGGCGACATCATTTGCCAGATTGGCGCCAGCTTTGCTGGCGTCATTGAGCGACTGGCTGGAAAGATCGGAGCCGGCATTGGCGGCGGAGGTCTGGGCGGCGGCGGCTGCATCGGCGGCGGCTTTGGCGGCAGCAGCGCGGGCGGCTTCATCGGCCTGTGCCGTCGAGGCAGAGGTATCCGGGGTTTTGGTCGTGGTGCAGGCGCCGAGGCCGAGGCTGAGGCCAAGCAGGGCGACGGGGAGGACTTTCTGCTTCGTCATGAACATGTGCGCAATCTCCATTAAGCAAACGGGTAGAACAGTTAAAGCTGAGCAAAATGCTCGGGAATCAAGGCGGTGCCCATTTTCCAAATCCGCCGCCCTGATACAACGGCAGACTACAAAACAACACAACAGCGGAACGGTCGGGTAATACAGGAGTGCTTATGCGCACCGTATCAGTGCCGGAAAACGCTCAGGGTCGCAAAAACGGCGACCATGACGGCTCGCGTACTTCGCCAAGCCGAGCCGGCAGACGCACCCTGCTGCGGCCGTCGACGGAGACAATGGCCAGCTCACCGTACGCACCGCGCCGGGTGGCATATACCAGCGACAGGCCGTTCGGCGAAAAACTCGGACTCTCATCCAGCGGCGTTTGGGTCAGCGTGGTGAGCACACCGCTTTGCACATCCTGCAAGGCAATCTGGAATTGCTGCCCGCGCTGACGGTGCACCAACGCCAAATAACGGCCATCGGGGCTGATATCGGCACGGGCATTGTAGTTGCCCTCGAATGTCAGGCGTTTGACCGCCAGATCGGCAAGGCTGAGCCGATAAATCTGCGCACTGCCACCACGGTCCGAGGTGAATACCAGCGATTTGCTGTCGGGTGCCCAGCGTGGTTCGGTATCAATGCCGGGGTGATTGGTGAGCCGGGTGAGCGCGCGCGACTCGATATCCATGAGATAGATTTCCGGATTGCCATCACGCGACAAGGTCAGTGCCAACTTCCGACCATCCGGCGACCAGGCCGGGGCGCCATTGAGGCCGCTGAAGCTGGCCAGTTTCTGGCGCTCTTGGCTGGCGATGTTTTGCATGAAAATGGCGGGCCGGCCACTTTCGAACGACACATAAGCAACCTTGCGACCATCCGGCGACCAGCCGGGTGACAGAATGGGCTCAGGTGATTCCAGTATGGTCACCGGGCGCTGGCCATCTGCATCTGCCAGCTCTAGTCGATAAGTTCTTTTGCCGTTTTTCGGAAACACGTTCACATACAGGATCCGGGTGGAAAAATCCCCGCGCACACCGGTAATGGCTTCGAATACCTTGTCAGCCACGAAGTGCGCCGCGTCGCGCCATTGTGCTGAGGCTACGGTCAGGCTTTCACCGAGCAGGCGCGTCTGGCGGTCGAGGCTGAACAGTTCATAGCGGATTTCATGACGACCGTCTGTGCCTTGGCGCACCGAGCCCACCAGCAGGTGATTGGCGCTGACATTTTTCCATTCGCTGTAAAGCACGTCGCCACCATGAGTGGGGCGTGCGCCCAGTGCATTGTCTGGCAGCGGACGGAAACGCCCGCTGCGCTCGAGGTCGGCACTGACAATGCTGGCAATGTTGTCGGCGAACTGCGGGCCACCAAACGGTACGATGGCAATCGGCAGTGCATCGTCTGCACCGCGGGTGATTTCAATGACCAGTTCGGCCTTGGCGGCACTGATCATGAAAAAACCAGCCATAGCAAAGCCGGCCATAGCAAAGCCGGTCGTGAACAATCTGGCAAAAGCGAAAAGCAAAGCGCGCATCAAAGGTCTTCCGGATTGAATCTGAAGGTGAAGCTGCGGAAATTCTGGTTGAACACGGCAACGTCATCTGGAACTGGCAAGGGATTTGATCGGCGCACCGCATCCTCGGCACTGGCATCGAATGCACTGTCACCACTGCTGGTCTGCGTGACCACACTGGCCACTTCGCCGCCGGGCAGCACACTGATTCGCAGCACCGTGACCATGCCATGACGGGCGGAGGCCGGTCTGTTCCATTTTGTTGAAACGCGCTGTGTGATCAGGCGTCGGTATTTGTCGATGATCTGTTGTGTGGCGGCGGCACGCGCAGCGGCGGCGCTCTGTGCCATTTCTCGCTGCAGGCGTTCGGCATCAGCTTTTGCCTGCTGTTCACGCATTTCACGGTTGAGCGCTTCCATTTCGGCATCGAGTGCGGAGCGGTCGAGTACCGGTTTTTTCACGACGGGTTTGGCGGGCGCGGGAGCAGGCTTTTCGGGGACAGGTTCGCGGACCGGAATACTGTTTGGCGCTGGTATCTTTGCCACCGGCAAAGGTGGCGGGGCTGGAGCAGGAACTGGCGCCGCTGTGGCAGCTGCCGGTTCGGGTAGGGGCTCAGGAGGCGGTTCGGGCTGTGGTGCCGGTTCGGGCACTCGTGGCGCCGGTGTTGGCGCTGGAGTTGGCGTTGATGTCGGCACGGGAGCCGCCGTGCTCACCAATACCGCTTCGATGACGCGTTGGGGCGGAATGTCCGGCATGTGATGCAAGTGTGGCAACAGAAAAACCAGTGCCAGCAGAACACCATGCAGCGCCAGTGAAATGCGTAACGCTTTGGGGAGTCTGGCCATGGCTGCCAGTGCAGTCGCTTCAGCGCTGGGCATCAGGGCTGGCCTGGGTCAACAGGCCGACATTGGCCACGCCGGCCTGTTGCAGTCGCGCCATCAGGGTGACGACCACACCGTAATTCACGCGGTGATCTCCGTTGACGAGAACCGGTGCATCGGGATGCCGGTCAACAATTTTTTGCACGGCAGAGGGGATGTCATCCGGCTGTACGCGGCGGTCTTTGGCATTGCCTTGTTTCAGCCAGTAACTGCCATCGGCCTTGATCGACACGATAATCGGCTCGCGGTTGCGTAACGAGAGGTTGTCGGTCACGGCTTTGGGCAGGTCGACTTGCAGGCCCTGCGTGAGCATTGGCGCCGTCACCATGAAAATCACCAGCAACACCAGCATGACGTCGATGTACGGCACGACATTCATTTCGGCGACGGGCTTTTTCCGTTCGCGGCGGAAGGTGCTGTCCATGTCAGTTCCTGGCGTGGGCTTCGCGGTGCAGGATGCCGATGAATTCGTCGGCGAAAGTTTCATACCGCGTCAGCAAGGCATCGCTGCTGGACGAATAACGGTTGTAAGCCAGCACGGCGGGAATGGCGGCGAAGAGACCGATGGCGGTAGCAATCAGCGCCTCGGCAATGCCGGGCGCCACCACGGCCAGTGTGGCCTGCTGCACTTTGGCTAGCCCCATGAACGAATTCATGATGCCCCAGACAGTGCCGAACAGGCCGATATAGGGGCTGGTCGAGCCAACGCTGGCCAGGAAGTTGAGATGGGTTTCGAGCCGTGTCTGCTCTTGGGTGAGGGCGATGCGCATGGCACGGGTGACGCCCTGCATGAGCGCATCGGCATCGGCATCTTTGTCGCGCAGACGGAGGAACTCCTTGAAGCCGGCGCGGAAAATGCTCGCCTGTCCTTGTACGTCAGGACCGGAAGGAATGGAGTTGTACAGCGCCGAAAGATCGCCGCCTGCCCAGAATTTTTCGTCAAAGGCTTCCGCTGCTGCGCGTGCCTGCTGGTAGAGCGCACGACGCTGGAAAATGATGGTCCATGAGGCCACTGAGGCGGCGACCAGTATCAGCATCACCAGTTGCACGACAAAACTGGCGTGGCTGACCAGATGCCAGACGGACATGTCAGGAGGATTGCTCATTGCGAATTTCCGTAGCGGTTTTTGAGCAGAGCCAGCAGGGTTTCCGGCAAGGCCCGCGGTTTGAGGTCGGAGCGTTTGACACAGGCAATATCGATTTGCGCACCG
>JAUXNL010000393.1 GCA_030684415.1 Moraxellaceae bacterium
CCTGCGCGGGGGATATCGCACCTATCGCCGGCAGGTCACGGCCAGGCTCTACGATACGCCTCAAGCGCTGCGGCTAGTGCTGATCGACGGCCACACAGGCTCGGCCAAGACCGACGTCCTGCACGCGCTCAGCGCGCTGGGCCTGCAGACCATCGACCTGGAGGGCCTGGCCCAGCACCGCGGGTCGCTGTTCGGGGCCCTGGCCGGGCGGCCGCAACCCAGTCAGAAACTGTTTGAGTCCCGGCTTCTCCAGGCGCTCGACCGCCTCGATCCGACGCGTCCCATCCTCGTGGAGGCCGAGGCCAGCAAGATCGGCGATCGCATGACGCCGCCGGTCCTGTGGCGGGCCATGCAGAGCGCCCCCCGCATCGTCCTGGAGGCGCCGCAGGCCAGCCGTGCGCGCTACCTCGCCGGGGCCTATGGGGACATCTCCGCTGACGCCCGAGCCCTTGAGGCCGCATTCGATCGCCTGCCCGTCGCCCCCAGCCGAGAGCGGCGGGAAAGCTGGCGGGCGATGATCGCCCAGGGCGTCTTCGCCGACCTCGCCCAGGCCCTGATCGACCTGCACTATGACCCGGCCTATGACAGGGCCGCCCGCAAGGCCGACGCCCCTGTTCTGACGCGCCTGGCGATTGACCCGTGTGACCCTGAAAGCCGAGGGGCCGCCGCCCAGGCGATCGCAGATGAGGTTCGCGCCAGGTTCGGCGCCCTCTAGGGTGAACCCGGTCCCGGACTCTCGTCGGCTGGAACCGCGCGCGCTGGGAAACGCTTTGGGCCATGGGCGTGAGCGGCCGTGCGGCCATGGGGCCGTGGGGCCGACAAGTTGGGTGAGTAGCTTGACCTTGATTGATGGCATGGGCGCGCGTCGTCTAAGACGGACGCCGGTCGTTTTGGCCGTGAGCATGATGGCAGGATTGGTCCTGGGCGCCTGCTCGGGGCAACCCAGCGAGGCCAGCCTGCGGCCCCCGGCCGAATGGCGCGCCAGTGTCGAACAGTCGGCGCGCAACGCCGCCGATCAGGCACGGGGCGTTTCAGAGGAGGCGCTTCGTCGATCGCCCGCTGTCACTGGCCCAGCGCTCGTACAAGCCATCCGCTTCTCCCGCGCCCAGGCCATGAGCCAGACGCCTGAGGCGATGCCAGACCAGATCCGGACGGCCCTGGCCCCCTACTTCGCCGACGAGATCCTCGATGGCGCGAAATGGACCACGGCGGGCCAGGACCTCGGTCTCGGCTCCCTCCTGGCCCGCTGGTACTATGAAGAGGGCGCGGTCACCCTGAGAGACGTGATCGTGTTCTCCGATGCGGCGGTCGCGAAGAACGTCTGGCTCTGGGCCCATGAGCTTGCCCACATGGAGCAGTATCGCCGGCTCGGGACCGAGGGGTTCGCCGAGAGCTACGTCAGCGACTGGCGCACCCTGGAGTCGGAGGCCAATCGGCGGGCCTTCGCCATCACCGCCGACATTCGCGCCCGCCGGGCCGCCCGCCCTTCGCCGGTGGCCGCCGTGGTCGACTCCATCATCGACATGCTGGATCTGAGCGAGCCTGCTTCGGGGCCCGAGCCCGATGCAGAGGTGGATTTGGGCGACGAGGCCGAGCAACCCGATCCCGAAGCGCCGCCGCCCGGGCCAGCTGAACCTCCTGGTTTTGCCAATTGAGGTCGCCTGACGGGACAACTGGCTTTACGGCAAGGCTTGCCAGGGCGCTCCGCATCGCGAAGCTAGGGGCAGAGTCGCGGAGGGACTAGCCAGATGGCGATGCAATCAGGTGTCTTGGGGTTGATCGAGAAGGTGGGCAATCGCCTGCCCGATCCAGTGGTCATCTTCGTCTGGATGATTGTGGCCCTGTTCGTGGGCAGCATGGTCGCCGCGGGCGTGGGCGCCTCTGCGGTCAATCCAGCCACAGGGGAGACCCTGACGGCGGTCAGCCTGGCGACCTCGGAAAACCTTCGGCGGCTGTTT
>JAUXNL010000396.1 GCA_030684415.1 Moraxellaceae bacterium
TGCGGCGCTAACCGTTTGCTTAAAAACGCCCATCCCGGGATTTTTCAGCCCTCTAGTCCGGCACCTTTCCGGCAGCGCTCCCCGCCTAATCCATCCCGCAAGCGTGATGGATACGCGACCCGACCCTCTCTGACCGGGAAACAGCTTGCTGAAACCGTCACCCGGCCTGATGCTTGAATTTTGCGCCAGCGTCACCACCTAGGACTGACGATCCATCGTCAAGCCGAGGCACTCCGTGACTACCATCGTATCTGTTCGCCGCGGCACTCTTGTCGCCCTTGGCGGCGACGGCCAGGTTTCCCTGGGTAATACCGTCATGAAAGGTAATGCCCGCAAAGTGCGGCGCCTCTACAACAATCAGGTTATTGCCGGCTTTGCCGGCGGCACAGCCGACGCCTTCACGCTCTTCGACTACTTCGAAACCAAGCTGCAAAAGCACTCTGGTCATCTGCTGCGGGCCGCCGTCGAGATGGCCAAGGACTGGCGCACCGACCGCACCCTGCGCCGCCTGGAAGCCATGCTGGTCGTGGCCGATAAAACCGCCTCGCTGGTGATTACCGGCAACGGTGATGTGCTGGAACCGGAAAGCGGTGTGTTAGCCATCGGCTCCGGCGGCAACTTCGCCCAGGCCGCCGCCATCGCCCTGCTGGAAAACACCGATTTGGACGCCCGCACGATTGTCGAAAAATCACTGAAGATTGCAGCCGACATCTGTGTCTTCACCAATCACAACGCCGTCATCGAAAGCATCGAGATCTGAGCGTCCCTGAACCCGGCCCTCACCCTTCATGGGGGAGGGAAACACCCGTCCTGCCCCTCAATCACGAGGCGCGGGGCCGACCTGACCGAGACCTGACATGAGCCAGATGACCCCTCGCGAAATCGTGCACGAACTCGACCGCCACATTGTCGGCCAAGCGGCCGCCAAGCGCGCCGTCGCCCTCGCTCTGCGCAACCGCTGGCGCCGCATGCAGTTGCCGGAAGCCCAACGCAACGAAGTGTCGCCGAAAAACATTCTCATGATCGGCCCGACCGGCGTGGGCAAAACAGAAATCGCGCGGCGTCTGGCCCGCCTCGCCAATGCGCCCTTCATCAAGGTTGAAGCCACCAAGTTCACCGAGGTCGGTTATGTCGGGCGCGACGTGGAAACCATCATCCGCGATCTCGCCGACATGGCCATGAAAATGACGCGCGAGCAGGAAATGCAGAAGGTGGAGCACCGTGCCTACGAGGCCGCCGAAGAGCGCATCCTCGATGCCCTGCTGCCGCCTGCACGCGTTGGCGACAGCAGCTCTCATGCCAACCCCAACAACAATGACAGCAACACGCGGCAAATCTTTCGGAAAAAGCTGCGGGAAGGCGAGCTCAACGACCGCGAAATTGAAATCGAATTGCCGCAATCCACCATGGGCGTGAACATCATGGCGCCCCCCGGCATGGAAGACATGACCCAGCAACTACAGGGCTTGTTCGCCAATCTGGGCCGTGACCGTCGCCAGAGCCAGCGCGTCAAGGTGGGCGACGCGCTCAAGCGCCTGCAGGAAGATGAAGCCGGCAAGCTGCTCAACGAAGACGACATCAAGACGCAGGCCCTGCATGCCGTCGAACAAAACGGGATTGTCTTTATTGACGAGATCGACAAGGTCTGTCGTCGCGGCGAAGCCCATGGCGCCGATGTCTCGCGCGAAGGCGTACAGCGCGACCTGCTCCCGCTCATCGAAGGCTGCACCGTGAGCACCAAACACGGCATGGTGAAAACCGATCACATCCTGTTCATTGCCTCTGGCGCATTTCATCTGGCCAAACCGTCAGACCTGATCCCGGAACTGCAGGGGCGCCTGCCCATCCGTGTCGAGCTGGAGGCGCTGTCACCGTCGGATTTCCAGCGCATCCTCACCGAGCCGCATTTCTCGCTGACCCAGCAATACCAGGCGCTGCTGGCCGCTGAGGGCCTGCACATCGAGTTCACAGCCGACTGCATCCAGCGCCTCGCCGAAACGGCCTGGCAGGTGAACGAGCGCACCGAAAACATCGGCGCGCGCCGTCTGCACACCGTGCTGGAAAAGCTGCTGGAGGACATTTCGTTCAACGCCGCCGACCTGGCCGCCGAGCACCGCGAGGCACCA
>JAUXNL010000403.1 GCA_030684415.1 Moraxellaceae bacterium
CTCGCGCTTGTATTCCTGTTCAGGATTTTTCTGTGCATAGCCACGCAGATGAATGCCCTGACGCAGGTAGTCCATGGCGGCCAGATGGTCTTTCCAATGACGGTCGAGGATTTGCAGCATGAGCTGCTTCTCCAACTGCCGCGCCACTTCATCACCCACTTGCGCGCGCTTGGTGTGATAGGCCTCGAGCACGGCCTTGGCAATGCGCTCACGCAGCCCTTCTTCATGCAGTGCGTCATCGGTGTCCAGCCACTGGCGGATCTGCAAGGTGGCGCCAAAATCCATGGCGAGGGCTTTTTCCAGACCTTCAATATCCCACTGGTGATCCACGCTTTGGGGCGGAATGAATTCGCTGATCACGGTATTCAGGACATCGTCATGAATCAGGTCAACGTTTTCTGCAATGCTCTCCGCCGCCAGAATGGCATCACGCTGGGTATAGACCGCACGACGCTGGTCATTAGCCACATCATCGTACTTAAGCAGGTTCTTACGGATGTCGAAGTTACGCTCTTCGACCTTGCGCTGGGCGTTTTCGATAGAGCGCGTCACCCAGCGATGTTCGATGGCCTCGCCCTTTTGCATGCCCAGCGAACGCATCATGTTCTTCACCCGATCCGACGCAAAAATTCGCATCAGGTCATCTTCCAGCGACAGATAGAAACGGGTCACCCCGGGGTCGCCCTGACGTCCGGAGCGGCCTCGCAACTGGTTATCGATACGACGCGACTCATGGCGCTCGGAGCCGATGATATGCAGGCCACCGGCCGCAATCACGGCGTCGTGATTCTTCTGCCACGCGGCCTTGAGCTCATCAATCTGTGCCTGCGACGGGTTTTCAAGCGCCTCAAGCTCAGCCTTCCAACTGCCACCCAGCAAGATATCCGTGCCACGGCCCGCCATATTGGTAGCAATGGTGACCGTCCCCGGACGCCCCGCTTGGGCAATGATTTCGGCCTCTTGCGCATGGAATTTCGCGTTCAGGACCCGATGGGGAATTTTTTCTTTCTGCATCTGATGCGAAAGATATTCACTGGACTCAATCGTCGCCGTCCCCACCAGAACGGGCACGTTCTTTTCGCGCAACAGCTTTATCTCGGCCATGATGGCCTCGAACTTTTCTTCGCGCGAAAGGAAGACCAGATCATCGAGGTCTTTGCGCACCATCGGCTTGTGCGTCGGAATGACGACCACATCGAGGCCGTAAATCTGACGGAACTCGGCCGCTTCGGTGTCGGCGGTACCGGTCATGCCCGAGAGCTTGCTGTACAGACGGAAATAATTCTGGAAAGTGGTGGTGGCCAGCGTATGGTTTTCGCTCTGGATGCTGACGCGCTCCTTAGCCTCGACCGCCTGATGCAGGCCATCCGACCAGCGCCGGCCCGGCATCGTGCGGCCAGTGTGCTCGTCAACAATCACTACGTCGCCATCTTGCACGATGTAGTGCACATCTCGCTGAAAGAGCACATGCGCCTTGAGGGCCGCATGAACATGATGCAAAAGCCCGAGATTGGCGGCCGAATAAAGGCTGTCACCGGCCACCAGCAAGCCGATACCCGCCAGCAGTTCTTCCACAAACTCATGACCGCTTTCCGTCAGCTCAACCTGACGGTGCTTTTCATCCACCCAGAAATGCCCACCATCCGCCTTGCCTTCTTCGGCCTGACGGGTGAGTTTGGGAATCAGCGTGTTGACTTGTTCGTACAGGCGCGAGGAATCTTCGCTAGCGCCTGAAATGATCAGCGGCGTACGTGCTTCGTCGATCAGGATGGAGTCGACTTCATCCACCAGTGCAAACGCCAGACCGCGCTGAAATTTGTCTTCCAGACGGAAGGCCATGTTGTCGCGCAGGTAATCGAAACCGAACTCGTTGTTGGTGCCATAGGTGATATCGGCTTCATACGCGGCACGCTTCTCGGCCGCTGGCTGCATGGAGCGGATCACGCCGACCTTCAATCCCAGAAACTCGAACAGCGGACGGTTCCATTCCGCGTCGCGGGAGGCCAGGTAGTCATTCACCGTCACGACATGCACGCTCTCACCCGAGAG
This sequence comes from Moraxellaceae bacterium, assembly GCA_030684415.1. Lineage (GTDB taxonomy): Bacteria > Pseudomonadota > Gammaproteobacteria > Pseudomonadales > Moraxellaceae > UBA2031. The sequence goes on from JAUXNL010000403.1 coordinate 2,050, forward strand.
CGTATTGAGATAGGCAGGCAAGGTCGCTGTCAGGGTCTTGCCTTCACCGGTGCGCATTTCGGCAATACGCCCTTCGTGCAGAGTCATGCCACCAATCATCTGCACATCATAGTGGCGCATGCCCAGCACGCGACGGGCCGCTTCGCGGCACACCGCAAACGCTTCAGGCATTAGCTGGTCAAGTGTTTCGCCCTTGGTGAAACGGGCCCGGAACTCTGCCGTTTTAGCCTTCAGTGCTTCGTCAGTCAGCGCTTTGCAACTGTCTTCCTGCGCATTGATGGCCTCGACGACCCGGCTCATGCGCTTGAGTTCGCGCTCGTT
>JAUXNL010000405.1 GCA_030684415.1 Moraxellaceae bacterium
GGAAGAGGATGCCGCGGGGTGCGATGACTTTTTCAAGCGCTTCGACAATCTCGGCCTTCACCAGCTCCATGCCCATGGTGGAAATCTGCACGACGCAAATATCGCCAAAGCGGTCGATCACAAGTCCCGGCAGAAAATCGCTGTCGCCGTAGACCAGCCGGTAAAACGGCTGCGGGTACAGCGCTTCACGCAGGCCGAGCGCGACTTGCAGCCGGTGTACGAGCAGGGATTTGTTGAGCGGATATTTTTCATCGCGGCTGACCAGACGGCCGCAGATCAGCGTGTTCGGGTTGACGGTGGCAATGCCAAGGAACTTGCCCTTGCTGTCTTCTACGCGCACCTGCGCGCCGGCGCTGAAATCTTTCAGCGGGGTGGCGGCAACATCCACTTCGTTGGAGTAAATCCAGAGATGGCCTTCGCGCAGGCGGCGGTCTTCATGGGTCTTGAGTTTGAGCGTGGCAAGGCTGGTCATGGCATGGGCATCCCCCTCTCCATCCAGAGGAAGGAGAGGGTTGGGGTGAGGGGGAGAGGCGGCTGCCCCTCACCCCGGCCCTCTCCCCGCAAGCGGGGAGAGGGAGCTATCGGGTGTCAGTCGGCGTTGCCGGCGGGCACCCACTTCAGGTCGAGTTCACGCGCGGCGCGCACATCATCCAGCCGACGCACGGGCTGTGTGTGCGGCGCGCCTTTCACGAGGTCAGGCGTTGTGCGCGCTTCTTCACGAATTTTCACCAGCGCTTCAACAAACGCATCCAGCTCATCAACGGTTTCGGTTTCTGTCGGCTCGATCAGCCAGCATTCCGGCACCAGCAGCGGGAAATACGTCGTTGGCGAATGAAAGCCGTAATCGAGCAGGCGCTTGGCAAAGTCCATCGCATTCACGCCCAACTCCTTTGCTTCTTTCGCAAAGGTGATGATGAATTCGTGCGAGGCGCGGCGCTCCGGGTAGGCCAGTTGGAAACCTTCTGTGGCCAGCCGTGCCATCAGGTAATTGGCATTGAGCGATGAGTACTCACCGACCCGCAGCAAGCCTTCGCGGCCGAGGGCGCGGCCATAATAGAACGCGCGCAACAGCACACCGGCATTGCCCATGAAGGCAGACAGACGGCCGATGCTCTGCGGCAACTCGTCTTCGCCAACCCAGTAATAACTGCCGTCGGCTTTTTTGCCGGCAATCGGCGTGGGCAGGAAGGGCAGCAGACGCTCGCCCACCCCGACAGGGCCGGCACCCGGGCCGCCGCCGCCATGTGGCGTGGCAAAAGTTTTGTGCAGGTTCATGTGCAGCACGTCGAAGCCCATGTCACCCGGGCGCACCTTGCCGAGAATGGCGTTCAGGTTGGCGCCGTCGTAATAGAGCAGGCCGCCGGCTTCGTGCACGGCTTTGGCGATGTCTTCAATCTGCTGCTCGAACACGCCACAGGTGGACGGGTTGGTCATCATCAGGCCGGCGGTCTGTGGGCCCACGGCTTCTTTCAGTGCCGCAAGATCCACGTCACCATTGGCCAGCACGGGAATTTCACGCACCTTGTAGCCGCACATCACGGCGGTGGCGGGATTGGTGCCATGCGCCGCTGATGGAATCAGCATTTCCGTGCGCTCGTGATCGCCACGCGATTCGTGATACGCACGAATCATGGCAACGCCGGCAAACTCGCCCTGCGCACCGGCCGCTGGCGTCAGCGATACGCCCTTCATGCCGGTCACTTCTTTCAGCACTTCCTGCAAGTCGTACAGGCAGGCGATATAGCCTTGCGAGTGTGACACCGGCGCCAGCGGATGACGGGCCAGAAAGCCCGGCAGCATGGCCGCCTTGTGCGCGCCACGCGGGTTGTACTTCATCGTGCAGGAGCCCAGCGGATAAAACTGGGTGTCGATGGAGAAATTCTTGCGCGACAGATTGGTGTAGTGGCGCACGACCTGCAGTTCACCGACTTCGGCCAGCGCAGGCCGCTGCTTGCGGCGCAGGCCTTCAGGGATGTCGGTCAGGTCGAAGCGCTGCTGCGGTGCCTGCGAACGTGCAAAACGGCCGTTGCCGGAGCGTTCAAAAATCAGTTTCATGGCGATCAGGCCTCCCGCAGTGCGCTGTCGAGCGCCGACACATAGCGAGCGATGTCGCCCGCGGTTTTGGTTTCTGTGGTGCAAACCAGCAGCGCGTTACCGAGTTCGGGGTAATCGACAGACAGATCAAATCCCCCGAGCACGCCATTCGCCGCCATATGGGCGAGCACGCCGGCCACCGGCTTGTTCAGGCGCAATACTTTTTCGTGGAACACCGGGCGATTGAACACACGCTCGATGCCGCCAATCTTGCTGGTGGCGGTGGTGAGCTCGCGGATGTTGTGGTGCGAAGCCAGTGCCACACGCTCAAGCCCTTCGGCGCCGAGCAGCGCGAGATAAATCGTCGCAGCCGTCATGGCCAGGCCCTGGTTGGTGCAAATGTTGGACGTGGCCTTGGCGCGGCGGATGTGCTGCTCACGCGCTTGCAGCGTGAGCGCAAAGCCGGGCTTGCCTTCCAGGTCGACCGTGCGGCCGATGATGCGGCCCGGCATCTGGCGCACGAATTCCATTTTGCAGCAGAGAAAGCCGACATAAGGGCCGCCGGAGGAGAGCGGAATGCCGAAGGGCTGGCCTTCGCCGACCACGATGTCGGCGCCGCTCGCCCCCCAGTCGCCGGGCGGGGCGAAAATCGCCAGCGCCATCGGGTTTACACAGGCAATCACCAGCATTTTTTGCGCATGGGCCCAGTCGGTCAGTGCATCGGCTTCTTCGAGCACGCCAAAGAAATTCGGCTGTGGCACGACCAGCGCCGCAAAGTCTTCACCCTCAAACGCTTTCAGTGTGGATAGTTCGAGATGGCCGCCTTGCGGATTGAAATCGACCTCAACGACGTCGATGCCTTGCGTGGTGACAATCGCCTTGAGTGCAGCACGGTAATGCGGATGCACCGCTTTCGGCACCA
>JAUXNL010000422.1 GCA_030684415.1 Moraxellaceae bacterium
GCCCGCCGCGCCTTGAAAATGAAGAGCGAGGCGCCCGAGGCGCACCATCCTTCCGGAGGACAGACGGCGGGAGGCGGAATGACGCCTCTCCCGAACAGTGACCTGGCGCCCTCCGGCGCCCTGGACGCCGAGGGCCAGCGACCGGTGCTTGAGCGTTCGCGCAAGGCCCGCTGAAGCCGCCTCCGCCCCCGGCAAAAAGCATCAAAGGAGTCACCCATGCAGGTGCAGATCAACACCGCCAACAACATCGAAGGCCGTGAGGCGTTGATGGAGTCCATCGAGGCTGATGTTCGAAGCCGCCTCTCCCGCTACGAGTCCCGCCTGACCCGGGTGGAGGTTCACGTGGGCGACGAGAACGGCGAGCGCACCGAAGGCGAGGACAAGCGTTGCGTCATGGAGGCCCGGCCGGCTGGACTGGACCCGGTGACCGTGACCGACCAGGCGAGGTCCATCGACCAGGCGACGTCTGGCGCCCTCGGCAAACTCTCAAGCGCCCTCGAACGGACCTTTGGCAAGCTGACGGATCGCAAGGGCCACTGAACGGTCGCCGCCGGAGACGCTCAGGCGTCGTCTTCGGCGGCAAGCCGGTAGCCGACCCCAGGTTCTGTGAGCACCACCCGCGGGGTCGAAGGGTTTTCCTCGAGCTTCTGGCGCAACTGCGCGACAAGCACGCGGACGAATTGCGCATCAACGGAGGCTTCGGGCCCCCAGACGGCGGCTATGATCTGTTTGTGGGTGACAACTCGCCCGGGGTGCCGCGCCAGAGTTCTGACCAGGTCATATTCCCGCGGGGTCAGACGGACCTCTTCGCCGTGGATGTAGGCCCGTCGCGCGGCGAAGTTGACCTCGAGTTCCGCGCTCGAAAATCGCGCCTGACCGGCGAGGCGCAGATCGCGTCCCCGGAGCGCAGCCCGGATTCTCGCCAGCAATTCACCAACGGCGAAGGGCTTGTTGACGAAATCATCGGCGCCCAGATCCAGAGCCGCGATCTTCTCGACCTCAAGATCCCGGGCTGACAGCACAATGATCGGGATTTCCGACCACTCCCTCAGCCTGACAATCACGTCCTTCCCATCCATATCAGGCAGGCCGAGGTCTAGAATGACCACGTCGCAGGGCTCACCTGCCAGGTAGCTGAGCGCCGCCGCGCCAGTCTCGGCGGTGGATACTGAATATCCGGCGGCGGCC
>JAUXNL010000424.1 GCA_030684415.1 Moraxellaceae bacterium
CCAAGCCAAGCCAAGCCAAGCCAAGCCAAGCCAAGCCAAGCCAAGCCAAGCCAAGGCTACTGGTGATGGGCAGTTCCCGGTGGTCTGTAACACGCCCATCGTGCACGAAAAATCTACCGCCGACCCCTTGAAGCCCGGCACCCTGTCCCCCATCTAGTCCGCCAACCCTGCCCCCGTGCAGGGATTCCCTAAGCCCGTGCCTGTCACGGGCAGGTGTGTCCAGGTGCTGGCACTCTGCGGTCTAGAGTGCTAAAACGGCGCCCGGAACCTTGGGTCGGCCCGTTGCGGGTCGCTTGTCATACTTATCAGAAGGAGACTCAGATGAAACTTCGTCCTTTGCACGACCGCGTCGTCATCCGCCGCGTCGAAGAAGAAACCAAGACTGCCGGTGGCATCCTGCTGCCCGGTTCCGCCGCTGAAAAGCCCTCGCAGGGTGAAGTAGTGGCAGCCGGCAAAGGCATCATCACCGAGAACGGCGAAGTGCGTCCTCTCGACGTGAAGGTGGGCGACAAAGTGCTGTTCGGTCAGTACTCCGGTTCCACCGTGAAGGTGAACGGCGAAGAACTGCTGATCATGAAGGAAAGCGAAATTTTCGCGGTTCTCGAAAATTGATTTTCTCCCACTTCCCGTTTGCGGGGAGTGGGGTTGGGGTGAGGGGCGGTGTTAATGCCTCCACTCCTCATCCGCCCTTCGGGCACCTTCTCCCCGCAGGCGGGGAGAAGGGAAACAAAACTCTGATTTGAAGAGGCTGAATGAAATGGCTGCTAAAGACGTAAAGTTTGGTGATACCGCTCGTGCCCGCATGATTGCCGGCGTGAACATCCTCGCAGATGCCGTGAAAGTGACCCTGGGCCCCAAGGGCCGCAATGTGGTGATCGACAAGTCCTTCGGTGCTCCGCTGATCACCAAGGACGGCGTGACCGTGGCGAAAGAAATCGAACTGAAAGACAAGTTCGAAAACATGGGTGCCCAGCTCGTGAAAGAAGTGGCCTCCAAGACCGCCGATGTGGCCGGTGACGGCACCACGACGGCCACCGTGCTGGCACAGAGCATCCTCAACGAAGGCCTCAAGGCCGTCGCTGCGGGCATGAACCCGATGGACCTGAAGCGCGGCATCGACAAGGCAACCAATGCCGCTGTCGAGGCCATCAAGGCCGTTGCAGTGCCTTGCAAGAACACCCGTGAAATCGCTCAGGTGGGCTCCATTTCCGCCAACTCCGACACCCGTATCGGTGACCTGATTGCTCAGGCCATGGAAAAAGTGGGCAAGGAAGGCGTGATCACCGTGGAAGAAGGCTCCGGCTTCGACGATACCCTGGATGTCGTGGAAGGCATGCAGTTCGACCGCGGCTACATCAGCCCGTATTTCATCAACAAGCAGGACTCCATGACGGCCGAGCTCGATGCTCCCTTCGTGCTGCTCGTTGACAAGAAGATCTCCAACATCCGTGAACTGATCCCGGTGCTGGAAGGCGTGGCCAAGTCCGGCAAGCCCCTGCTGCTGATTGCAGAAGACGTTGAAGGCGAAGCACTGGCCACCCTCGTGGTCAACAGCATGCGCGGCATCGTCAAGCTGTGTGCTGTGAAGGCCCCCGGTTTCGGCGACCGTCGCAAGGCTATGTTGCAGGACATCGCTGTCCTCACGGGCGCCACCGTGATCTCCGAAGAAATCGGTCTCTCTCTGGAACAGGCTACGCTGAACGACCTCGGCACCGCCAAGAAGATCATCGTCTCCAAGGAAAACACCACTGTTATCGATGGCGCCGGCAACAAGGCCGACATCGACAGCCGTGTGGCGCAGATCCGTACCCAGATCGAAGAAGCCACCTCTGATTACGACAAAGAAAAGCTGCAGGAGCGTGTTGCCAAGCTCGCCGGCGGTGTGGCCGTGATCAAGATCGGTGCCGCGACCGAAGTTGAAATGAAAGAAAAGAAAGACCGCGTGGACGATGCCCTGCACGCCACTCGTGCGGCGGTTGAAGCCGGTGTGGTGGCAGGTGGTGGTACGGCACTGGTGCGCGCCATTGCCGCTCTCGATGGCATCAAGGGCGACAACGCTGACCAGGTGGCTGGTATCAACATCCTGCGTCGCGCCATGGAATCCCCGCTGCGCCAGATCGTGACCAACGCCGGTGCTGAAGCGTCGGTTGTTGTGAACGAAGTGAAGAACGGCAAGGGCAACTACGGCTACAACGCCGCCAACGGCGAATACGGCGACATGATTGCCCTCGGCATTCTCGATCCGGCCAAGGTGACCTTCACCGCACTGCAGAACGCAGCGAGTGTTGCTGGCCTGATGCTGACCACCGAAGCCATGATTACCGATGCTCCGGAAGACAAGGCAGCGCCTTCGATGCCGGATATGGGCGGTATGGGTGGCATGGGCGGCATGATGTAATTTTGAGCTGTCCTCCTGCGCCGATGCGGCGTTGCGAGGGTGTGCGGCGGTGCTCATGTGCTTTATGCACACTCCGCTCCTCACACACCCTCGCGCCTTGCCTCGACGCACGATGACGCGCTCAAATGCAGCGCTCTGAACAAAGCAAAACCCCGCTTCGGCGGGGTTTTGCTTTTGGGACTTCTGAAAAGCTCAAGGCCTTTCGGGCTGAGCTTGTCGAAGTCGTTGCAGTAATGAACGGGCTCATTAAGCCACTACAGGGGCCTTTCGACAGGATCAGGGCGAACGGAATTATTCAGAGGTGCCATGGATAGGGTGATGAATTGGCAGGTTCAGGTGCGGTTCTGGGGCCTCGCTGTCTGAGCGAGGGCTGATGGGCCTCCCCCCAATGGTACGGATGTCAGTGCTGCGCTGGTGGGCACACCGTATTGATGAAGCATGATGCCGTGTCGGCTTTGCGGACTGGCGCAAATCCGGAGCTCGGTGGGCATGGCATGATGGGCGCTGTCGTTGCTGGTTTTTTGTACGGTTTCAGCGGGAGTGTCTGCTGGGCGTCACTGGCAGAGGCGGGGTGGTCATCGGAAACATGGCGGCCATCCTGCCCTTTATGACCGTTTGTCTTGAGACGAACGGCAAGTGCGTGTTACAACGCGCGTCACCGGCAACGACCGGCCAGGTTGTCCTGACTGGGCTCCCTGCATGGAAGATAACAATAACAGTGAGGGGACCATGCGCCCGACCCGATTCCTGATGATGACCCTGCTGACCGCCTTTGCGGCACCAGCGTTTGCTGATCCTTGCACCGAGCTTGCCATCCGCTTCACCCAGGACCCCAAGGGCATGAAGATTGGTGAGCTGGACGAGCTCAAGACCTGTGTCAGTGAGGTTCAGCGTGAGCTGATCAGCCTGCTGGGTGATGCTTCTCGTCCAGGCGGCCAGATTGCGCGTCCGCGCCCGTTACCAGTTCTCCAGGATGCCGAATAAACCCGCTGTTCTCTGGCCTGACGCCCTGGCGCTGACGGCTCTGTTTCTTCTGCTGGCCCTGTTGCCGGCCATCTCCTCCAGTCTTGAATACCTGCGTGCGCCGATTCGCGAGGGCGAGTACTGGCGTTTGTTCACGGCCCACTTCGTCCACCTCAATTTTTCGCATGCCCTTCTTAACGCCGCTGGCGTTGTGCTGATCGTCTGGGTGTTTCCTCAGGAGCTCAGTCGGCGCGACTGGTGGATCATCGTGATGCTGGCGCCGCTGCTGATATCTGCCGGGCTTTGGTGGAAGCAGCCGGGGCTTGCGGGCTATGCCGGATTTTCGGGGGTGCTGCACGGGTTGCTCTACTTTGCGGCCTTGAGGCTTTGGCAGACATCGCGCTGGCTGGCGGTCGGCATGTTGCTCCTGCTCTGTGGTCGGCAAGCCTGGGAACAGACCGCGGCGTATAACCCTGACTATTTGCGCACGGTGATCGGCGGGCGCGTGATGCCGGATGCCCATCTGTTTGGTGGGCTTGCGGGTCTGCTGTATGGCGCCGTGGCGTTGTGGTGTGATCGGCACCGGGCGCGGCTTGGCAAGGCTCCACTGGCTGGCTTATAGTGCGGGCATTGGTCCAACGCCTGACACCTGATGAACCACATCCCGCCACATCTCATCAATGCTGTCTTCCGTGCACACGCTGCTGTGCGCGGTGCCCTGCTGCTCCTGCTGCCCTGACGGGCAGACGATCGTTTTTCCTTACCCCGTTTTTCCCGATTGTGAAGCAGCAGCGCTCACAAGGCGCACCCAGATATTTGCAGGAGTGATTTGTCATGAGCAAACAGCAACTCATCATATTTGATACCACCATGCGCGACGGCGAGCAGAGCCCCGGCGCGTCCATGACGCTTGAAGAAAAAGTCCGTATCGGCCGTGCGCTCGAGCGCATGCGTGTCGATGTGATCGAAGCCGGCTTCGCCATCGCCTCGCAGGGCGACTTCGAGTCGGTGCGTGCGGTCGCCGAGGCGGTGCGTGAATCCCGCATCTGTTCGTTGTCGCGTGCCCGTGCCGAAGACATTGACCGGGCGGCAGAAGCCTTGAAGCCGGCCAATGCTGCGCGCATCCACACCTTTCTGGCCACCAGCCCCATCCACATGAAGTACAAGCTCCGCATGGAGCCCGATGCGGTGCTGGAAACCGCCGTGCGTGCAGTGAAGTACGCCCGCAACCTGGTCGAGGATGTGGAGTTTTCCTGTGAGGATGCCGGTCGCTCCGAAGCCGACTTCCTTTGCCGCGTCATCGAGGCGGCGATTGATGCCGGCGCGCGTACCATCAATATTCCGGACACCGTCGGCTATGCGATTCCCGGCCAGTTCGGTGACTTGATCGGGCAGCTCATCCAGCGCATTCCGAATGCCGACAAGGCCATTTTCTCGGTGCATTGCCATAACGACCTCGGCCTTGCCGTGTCCAATTCGTTGGCGGCCGTGTTGCAAGGTGCCCGTCAGGTCGAGTGCACGATCAATGGTCTCGGTGAGCGTGCCGGCAATGCCGCACTCGAAGAAATCGTGATGGCGGTGAAAACCCGCAGCGATCTTTTTCCGGTGGAGACGCGCATCAACACCATGGAAATCGTTCCGACATCGCGTCTCGTATCCAGCGTCACCGGTTTTCCGGTGCAGCCGAACAAGGCGATTGTCGGCGCGAATGCGTTTGCGCACGAATCCGGCATCCATCAGGACGGCGTGCTCAAGCATCGTGAAACCTACGAGATCATGAAGGCCGAAGATGTGGGTTGGAATGCCAACCGTATGGTGTTGGGCAAGCACTCCGGTCGTGCGGCTTTCCGTGCCCGCCTTGAGCAGCTTGGCATCGGTATCGGCTCGGACAATTCGCTCAACCAGCTTTTCATGCGCTTCAAGGAGCTGGCGGACAAGAAGCATGAAATCTTCGATGAAGACATTCATGCGCTCGTCAGTGATACCCAACAGGCCGTGGAAGAAGCCTACAAACTGGTCAGCCTGGATGTGCACTCGCGCACGGGGGTTACGCCTGAGGCCAAGCTCGTCATCAGTGTGCAGGGCGAAGAAAAGCCCGTGACGGCCACCGGCTCCGGCCCGGTCGACGCGACATTTCGTGCGATTGAGGCAGTTGCCAACTCCGGAACGACGCTGGAGCTTTATTCCGTTAATGCCATTACCTCGGGCACCGACTCCCAAGGCGAGGTGACGGTGCGCCTTAATCAGGCAGGTCGCATCATCAACGGTCATGGCGCCGACACTGACATTGTGGTCGCCAGTGCCAAGGCCTATCTGAATGCGCTCAACCTGATGCGCACCAGCGGCGAGCGCGAGCATCCGCAGGGTGTGACCGGAGTGTGATGATGGGTGACGTCGGCAGCGGTGACGAAGGGCGGCGCCAGGCGTATCTGGCGGCGCTCGGCGTACCGCTCTGGACGGCCCGCTTCGATCTGCCCGGGGCGGCGACATCACTACCGCTCCAGTCGATGGCTTTCGTGGCCGCTGCAGACATTGAGTCTGCTGTCGATGTGGCCCCGGTTGCCGCGAATGTTGAATCTTCGGCGACAGTCATGCCTGCCGAGGTTCCAGCAGCGGCCTTGCCTCAGACGCCTGTGGTGTCGCCATCATCGACAGCTTCATTCATTTCGGCTGAACGGCCTGCTACGGCGCCGCCCTTTGCTGATCCGTCTTCTACCGATGCGCCCCGTTTCGCCCTCCGCGTGCAGGCTCTGGCGCCGGGCTGGCTGGGTGTGGTGAGTCTGGGGGACGTGCCCGATCTTTCGGCACGTGAATACCAGTTGCTGGCCGGGCTGGCCGAGGCCTTGGGCGCGGCACCGGATTTCACCGCCCCGATAGGCCTGCTGCGTTGGCCCCTCAACCGGAATCCGCGCCTTGATCACGGTGCCGCCGCCGCCGTGGAATGGCTGTCTCATGCCCTGCGCGTGCCGGAGGGATGGCGTTGCCTTGTGTTGGGCGATGCGGCGGTGCATGTCCGTGCCGCGGTCCCCGCAGCCGTGCCTGTGACGGCTGGCCCGGCGCTAGCCGCCATGCTCGCCACGCCGGTATTGAAGAAGTCACTGTGGCGGGCGCTACATGGCTGAGATACGGCCAATGACGGCGGCGGACCTGGCAGCGGTACTTGCCATCGAGGCTCGTGCCCATGCCTTTCCCTGGACGCCCGGCATTCTCGCGGACGCACTGGCCAGCGGTTATTACATGGTGGTGCTGGTGCAGGCTGACGAGGTGCTGGGCTACGGCGTCGTGCAAATCATTCTCGACGAAGGGCATCTGCTGAACATCACGACGGCTCCTCAGCATCATGGCCAGGGGCTGGGCCGGCAGTTGCTGGCGCATCTGATCCAGTATGCCCATGACCACACGGACACCTTGTTTCTTGAGGTACGGCCCTCCAATACCCGTGCGGTGGCGATGTACCACGCCGCGGGCTTTAACGAAGTGGGCCTGCGCCGGAATTATTACCCGGCCGTGGGCGGTGGGCGGGAGGATGCGTTGCTGATGGCCATGGCCTTCTGAACGGGTGAGGCGGCGCAGCGGGGCTGTGGCAGGGGCAGGTTTTTCCGACATCAGTGCTTGGGCATCGGGTGAGTGCCCGTATAATCGCCGACTTTCCCGTTTCCAGCCGATAACGACCCATGAGCCTTGCCGAACAACTCACCGCCGAAGTCAGCGCCCGCCGTACCTTCGCCATCATTTCCCACCCTGACGCCGGCAAAACCACCATCACGGAAAAGCTGCTGCTCTGGGGCAAGGCTATCCAGGTGGCGGGCACGGTGAAATCGCGCAAGTCGGATCGCCATGCCACCTCCGACTGGATGGAAATGGAAAAGCAGCGCGGCATCTCCATCACCACCTCGGTGATGCAGTTCCCCTACCGGCATTGCACGATCAATCTGCTGGATACGCCGGGTCATGAAGACTTCTCCGAAGATACCTACCGCACGCTGACCGCCGTGGATTCGGCGCTCATGGTCATCGACGGCGCCAAGGGTGTGGAAGAGCGCACCATCAAGCTCATGGACGTGTGCCGTATGCGCGACACGCCCATCATTACCTTCGTCAACAAGATGGATCGCGAAATTCGTGAACCTATCGAGTTGCTCGATGAAGTTGAAAGTGTGCTGAAAATAAAATGTGCACCCGTCACCTGGCCGATTGGTAGCGGTCGTGATTTCAAGGGGGTTTATCATCTCCTCGAAAATCGTGTGTACCTCTATCAGCCTGGCCATGGTTCGGAGCTGATCGCCGACAAGTACATTGATGACCTGCACAATCCCGAGCTGGATGCCGTATTGGGCGATGATGCGGCCGCTTTGCGTGAAGGCCTGGAGCTGGTGCTCGGTGCCAGCCATGAATTCGATATGGATGAATTCCGTGCCGGTAAACTGACGCCGGTATTTTTTGGCACGGCGCTTGGCAATTTTGGTGTCAATCACATTCTCAACGGCTTTACCGACTGGGCGCCTTGCCCGGCAGCGCGCCGTGCGGCTGAACGTGATGTGTCGGCGACTGAAGAAAAATTCTCCGGCTTCGTTTTCAAGATCCAGGCCAACATGGATCCAAGGCATCGGGATCGTATTGCTTTTCTGCGCATCTGCTCCGGGCGTTACGAAAAAGGCCTGAAGATGCAGCATGTGCGTCTGGGCAAGGAAGTGCGCATTGCCGATGCATTGACATTCCTGGCGGGTGAGCGAGCACATCTGGAAGAGGCATGGTCGGGAGACATCATCGGGTTGCACAATCATGGCACCATCCAGATCGGCGATACCTTCACGGAAGGTGAGGATCTGCACTTTCTCGGCATTCCCCACTTTGCGCCGGAACTTTTTCGGCGCGTGCGCCTTCGCGATCCACTGAAGAGCAAGCAATTGCAAAAAGGTCTCAAGGAGTTGTCGGAGGAGGGCGCCACCCAGGTCTTCATGCCGCAGATCAACAATGACCTGATTCTGGGGGCGGTGGGGGTGCTGCAGTTCGATGTGGTCGCGTTCCGTCTGCAAGAGGAATACAAGGTGGAGTGTGTTTACGAACCTGTAAATGTTGCCACCGTGCGTTGGGTTTCCTGCGACGACGAGAAAAAATTCAACGAGTTCAAGAAAAAGGCTCACGACCAGCTTTCGCTGGATGGCGGTGGACATCTCACCTATCTTGCCCCTAGCCGTGTGAACCTGCAGCTCATGCAGGAACGATATCCTGATATCCGTTTCCATGAGACTCGTGAACATTGATGCGTCTGCCGGCCCGGAGTAACGTGCTGGCATGACTACATCACTCTCGCCCCTGATCGATACCCACTGCCACTTCGATGTGGCAGATTTTGATATGGATCGTGCTGAGGTCGCGGCTCGTGCCATTGATGCCGGGGTCGAGGCGATTGTGATTCCCGGTTATCTGGCCAGTGAGTGGCCGACGCTGTTCCGCGTTTGTGCCAGCCTGACGGCGCCACGCCTACTCCCAGCCCCCGGTCTGCATCCCTGTTATGTTGAGACGCATGAGCCGTCTCACCTGGATGAGCTGGAGCGCTTGCTGCAGCAGGCGCCGGGTATTGTTGCTGTGGGCGAGATCGGCCTCGATCATTTTGTCGACGCACTGAAAGTGCCGGCGCTGAAGGAAAAACAACAGTATTTCTTTCGGGCCCAGCTCGAGTTGGCCCAGAGTCATGATCTTCCCGTCAT
>JAUXNL010000433.1 GCA_030684415.1 Moraxellaceae bacterium
GGCACACCGGCATCCATCAGTGCCAGCGAAGCGCCGCAGATGGAGGCCATGGAGGACGAACCATTGGACTCAGTGATGTCGGACACCACACGGATGGCGTAGGGGAATTTTTCCGCCGCCGGCAGCATGGGCTGCACACCACGACGCGCCAGACGGCCATGGCCGATTTCACGACGCTTCGGGCCGGACTCACGACCGGTTTCGCCGACGGAGTACGCCGGGAAGTTGTAATGCAGCATGAAATGATCGGTGCGCGTGCCTTCCAGCGCATCAATCATCATGGCATCACGCGAACCCCCGAGCGTGGCGGTCACGATGGCCTGTGTTTCACCACGGGTGAACAACGCCGAGCCATGGACCTTGGGCAGCACACCGACTTCAATGGCGATCTGGCGCACGGTCTTGGTGTCACGACCATCGATACGCGGCTTGCCGGAAAGAATGTTGTCGCGCACGGTGCGGTACTTGAGATCTTCGAACAGCGTTTCGACTTCTTCGGCACTCACATCGCCGCCTTCCGGCGCGAACTGGGCCAGTGCGGCCTTCTTGATTTCGCCCAGTCGCGTGTAGCGTTCCTGCTTTTCGCGAATGGTGTAGCCTTCAGAAATCTGGCCTTCAAAAGCGGCCTTGAGCGCTGCTTTCAATTCAGCATTCTGCTCAGGCGCGCTCCAGTCCCAAGGCGTAACGCCAACTTCAGCGGCGAATTCCTTGATGGCGCTAATGGCAACCTGCATTTCATCGTGACCGAAAAGCACGGCGCCCAGCATTTCATCTTCACTGAGCTCCTTGGCTTCGGACTCCACCATCAGCACTGCCTTTTCCGTACCGGCAACCACCAGATCCAGATCAGACGTCTTGAGCTGCTCGTAGGTCGGGTTAACGATGTATTCGCTGTTGATATAGGCCACACGTGCGCCCGCAATCGGGCCGTTGAACGGCAGGCCTGAAATGGTGAGCGCAGCAGAAGCACCGAGAATGGCAGCAATATCCGGATCGGTCAGTTTGTCAGAAGAAATCACAGTGGCCGTGATTTGTACTTCGTTGATGAAGCCTTCCGGAAACAGCGGGCGAATCGGACGGTCAATGAGACGCGAGGTCAGCGTTTCTTTTTCAGTCGGACGACCCTCACGCTTGAAATAGCCACCCGGGATGCGGCCAGCAGCGTAGGTCTTTTCCTGATAGTTCACCGTCATCGGGAAGAAGTCCTGACCCGGCTTTGTCTTCTTGTTGCCCACAACGGCAACGAGAACTGTCACGCCGCCCATGGTCACGAGAACCGAAGAGGCCTGACGGGCAATACGACCGGTTTCCAGCACCACGGTCTGCTGGCCGAACTGGAATTCCTTGCGAACGATCTTGAACATTTTTTGAGATTCCTCTTTTTGAAAGACGGGCAGACGTGCCATCACGACTGCCGGTTTCGCCTTCGGAGGCCCCTAACAGATCAACTGCACAATGCAGGCGATGTGTTAGAAGCCTCTCCTGTGGCGCTGCGCTTTACTGCAACACGGACCCTCTCGGCAAAAGCCAGGCTTTGCCGGCTACCGGGCAACTGCCCAGCAAACACTCCATCCTGATCCGCAGCGGACAAGAGCATCATGCGAAAAGCCGTAACAGCTTTTCGGCACATCCAAAAAACCAGGGGAGCGCGAGCGCTCCCCGGTTCACACACTTAACGACGCAGACCCAGGGTCTGGATCAGCGCGCTGTAGCGACCACTGTCCTTGCGATTCAGGTAATCCAGCAGCTTGCGACGCTGGTTCACCATGCGGATCAAGCCGCGACGGGAATGATGGTCATGCTTGTGTGCCTTGAAGTGGGACTGCAGATCATCGATCTGCGCCGACAACAAAGCCACCTGCACTTCCGGCGAACCCGTATCACCCTGGGCGCGGGCGAACTTGGCGACAACTTCTGCTTTCTGTTGCGCGGATAAGGACATTTTTCACTCCACAATGAGATGCCGTTACGAAAAGACGAACGACCGCGCATCTCTACAGTCGTCGTCGCGAATGGCATGTCTGCCACTCATTCATCTTGACCGGCTTGTGGCCGGCCAACCTTTGATTCATATCGGATCAGCTGGCCTCACCAACTGAACGGATAAGACGTCGCGGCGCCACGCGCCCTTCGTCATCCACCGCTCCCAGCCCCAGAAACTGACCGTCTTCCCCGAAGACCAGAAGCTCACCTTCACGCGGCAGCCCGGGCGCTCGCACGGGCTGGCCGCGGCGCAGATAGTACGCGGCATTCTCCGAGAGCTCCACGCGCGGACGATCCGCAAGTCCAGCCCATGGCGGCAGCAGAAGCGCGTCCAGTGCGGCGTGCCCACCGGCCTCCAGCGCCTGCTCCAACTGCTCCAGCGTCACCATGGCCGGCTGCACGAACGGGCCGAGCGACAACCGTCGCAACATGACCACATGCGCACCACAGCCCAGCAGCGCCCCCATATCTTCGGCCAGCGAACGGATATAGGTGCCCTTGCTGACATGGGCTTCCAACGTCCACTCATCCGGCGTTGATGCCAGTAATGTCAGACGGTGAACCGTGACCCGGCGTGCCGGACGCTCGACCTCGATACCTTGGCGCGCCAACTCGTAAAGCGGACGGCCATCTTTCTTCAGGGCCGAAAACATCGACGGCACCTGGTCAATTTCGCCGCGAAAGCGCTGGAGCACCTGCTCAATAGCGGCGTCATCCAGCACGGGCACCTGCGCTTCGCGGATGACCTCACCTTCGGCGTCGCCCGTGGCGGTGGCCACCCCCAGACGGATACGAGTGACATAGACCTTGTCCGCATCCAGCAGGTACTGCGTGAACTTCGACGCCTCACCCAGACAGACCGGCAAAAGCCCGGTCGCCAATGGGTCCAGACTCCCGGTATGTCCGGCCTTGTCGGCCTGATACAGGTGCCGCACGCGCATCAGCGCCTGATTGGAGGTAATGCCCTGCGGCTTGTCCAGCAGCAGCACACCGTCTACCGGACGGCGCGGGCGACGCGGCTTGCTCATGCGTCGCCTCAGGCGTCTGCGTCATCGCCACGCGCAGAAGCGCGTTCGCGATCTTCAGAGACGGCCGTGTTGATCAGGGCCGCCATCCGGTTGCCGCGCGCCGTCACTTCATCAAAATGGAAGCGCAGCCGCGGAATCATGCGCAGCTTGAGCGCACGACCCAACTCACTGCGCAGGAAGCCTGCGGCGCCGTTCAGCACCGCCAGGCTCGCGTCCGGCTTCTCTTCGAGCGTGGCACCAAGCACGGTGACATAGACATCGGCATAGCCCATGTCAGAACTCACCTTCACGCTCGATATCGTCACCATGCCAAGGCGTGGATCCTTTAAACCGAGACGAATCATGTCCGACAGATCACGCTGGATCTGGTCGGCAATACGCTGCGTACGCTGGCTCAAAAATACCTCTTGCCGCCGTCTTACAGACTGCGCTTGATGATGGTGACGTCGTATACCTCGATCTTGTCGCCGGTACGGATGTCGTTATAGCCCTTGACGGCCAGACCACACTCCACACCATTGCGCACTTCCTGGACATCGTCCTTGAAGCGGCGCAGCGACTCCAGTTCACCCTGGAAGACCACGACTTCATCACGCAGCACACGAATCGGCTTGCTGCGATACAGCGTGCCCTCGACCACCATACAACCCGCCGCCGCGCCAAACTTGGACGAGCGGAACACGTCACGCACCTGGGCCACACCCAGAATGGTTTCGCGATGCTCTGGCGCCAGCAAGCCGGACATAGCCGCTTTCACGTCATCAATCAGTTCATAAATGATGCTGTAGTAACGCAGATCGAGACCTTCCGCCTGGCATTTCGCCTTGGCCGCATTGTCAGCACGCACATTGAAGCCAAGAATGACGCCGCCCGTGCTTTCCGCCAGCGTCACATCAGACTCGGTAATGGCACCCACGCCGGAACCGACGATGCTCACCTTCACTTCACCGGTGGACAATGCATTCAGCGACTGCGTCAGGGCTTCGAGCGAGCCACGCACATCCGTCTTCAGCACGATATTGACGGAGGAGGCTTCTTTCTTGCCCATGTTGGCAAAAAGATTCTCGAGCTTGCTGGCTTGCTGACGATCAATCTTCGCCTGGCGCAACTTGGTTTCGCGGAATTCGGCGACTTCACGCGCCTTGCGCTCATCGTCCACGACCAGAAACTCGTCGCCAGCATCCGGGGCTTCGGGCAGGCCGAGAATTTCCACCGGAATCGACGGACCCGCACTCTTGGTCGGCTTGCCGTTTTCATCGGCCATCGCACGAACACGACCATAATGTGTGCCGGCGAGCACCAGATCACCTGTCTTCAGCGTGCCGCGCTGTACGAGCAGGGTGGCAATGGCACCACGCCCCTTGTCGATACGCGCTTCGATAACCACACCATGAGCAGAACCATCGACCACGGCGGTCAGTTCCAGCAGCTCGGCCTGAACCAGAATGGCATCGAGCAGCGCATCGACACCGTCACCCGTGTGCGCCGAAACCTTCACCACCTGAGTATCGCCGCCCCACTCTTCCGGAACGATTTCCTTCACCGACAGTTCGTTGAGCACGCGATCAGGATCCGCGCTCGGCTTGTCCATCTTGTTAATGGCGACAATCAGCGGCACCCCAGCAGCACGCGCATGGTCAATCGCTTCAGCGGTTTGCGGCATGACGCCGTCATCCGCCGCCACCACGATCACGACAATGTCCGTTGCCTTCGCACCACGGGCACGCATGGCGGTAAACGCCGCATGGCCTGGTGTATCAAGGAAGGTAATCATGCCGCGCGGCGTTTCGACGTGATACGCGCCAATATGCTGGGTGATGCCACCGGCTTCGCCGGCCGCCACTTTCGCACGGCGGATATAGTCAAGCAGCGAGGTCTTGCCATGGTCGACATGGCCCATGATGGTCACCACAGGCGCACGGGTCGAACCCTCGCCATGATGCTTCATGGAGTCCTTGAGTGAGTCTTCGACGGCTGTCTCGCTGACAAACCTGGGGTTATGGCCCAACTCTTCTACCACAAGACCCGCCGTTGTCTGGTCGATGGTCTGGTTGGCCGTCACGGTTTCGCCCATCTTCATGAGCACCTTGATGACCACGCGCGCCTTCAGCGCCATTTTCTGCGCCAGATCAGCAACCGTGATGTTTTCACCGATGGTGACGTCGTACACCTGCTTCTCCACCGGCTTTTCAAAACCGTGCTGTTTGGACAACGCACTGCTGAGCGTGCGTGCCACCGGTTTGAATACCTGCTCTTCAACGCGCTTCTTGCCCCCCTTGGACTTACCGCCGGAGGAGCGGGTTGCGCCGCCACGCTTGATCTCGCGATCTTCACGGGCAAATGAGTCTTCGTAAGCCGTTCCGACCAGACCACGCGCCAGCGGCACATCGATGGCCGGCGCCACCGCCTCACCACCACGCAGCTCAATTTCCGCTGCAATGCGTCGCGCCTGCTCCAGAGTTTTTTCCCGAGCCTTTTCTTCAGCCTCAAGACGCAGCTTCTCTTCTTGCTTGCGGCGCACCTCATCGGCAGCACGCAGACGAGCTTCTTCAGCTTCGCGCTTTGCCTTTTCTTCCGGGCTTTCATCGCGCGCTTTAACGGCCGCCATGCCCACCTTGGGTACGGAAAGCTTTTTGTCTTTTACGCCCTTGCTGGCGGCGTCATGTGCACGACGAGCCTCTTCTGCCGCTTTGCGAGCCTCTTCTTCAGCCGCCGCAATACGTACCTCTTCTTCGGCACGGCGCGCAGCAGCCTCAGCCGCCAAGCGCTCTTCCTCAGCCTTGCGGGCCGCTTCTTCGGCTTCGCGAGCAGCGTCTTCCTGATCATCCAGCGCCGAGCGCTTCACATAGGAGCGCGTCTTGCGCACTTCGACATTGACCGTCTTGGCCTTGCCGCCCGCAGATGGCGCCACCTTGAGAGTGGTCGTTTCCTTGCGCTTGAGTGTGATTTTCTTCGGCTCAGCATCCGACTCGCCGTGAGCACGCTTCAAGTGCCCCAGCAACTGCTGCTTCTCCACATCGGAGACAACATCGTCCGCATTTTTATGCAGCAACCCGGCTTCCTGCATTTGTGCCAGCAGGGTTTCCACCGGGCGGCCGACGGTCTCGGCCAATTGTTTGACGGTCACTTCAGCCATCTAGCGTGTCTCTCCGCTTCGCTCGGCATTATTCGATGCAACACTTGTTGCCACGCTGTGCCATCCACCCGAGGGCCACTTCCCCCGCAGGAGAAGGATGAGCACAGTCACCATCCTTTTCAGGAACGGCTGTTATTGAAACCAGGGTTCACGCGCCTTCATGATGAGCTGGCCGGCACGCTCCGGATCAAGCCCTTCGATGTCGGCAATATCATCAATTGCCTGCTCAGCCAGATCTTCCATGGTCACCACGCCACGAGCCGCCAGCTCGAACGCCAGCTTGCGGGTCATACCGTCCATGTTGAGCAGATCGTCAGCAGGCTCGCTGCTGTTTTCTTCGGACACCAGTGCGCGCGTGAGCAGGGCATCCTTTGCACGCTGGCGCAAAACATTGACGATATCTTCATCAAAGTCTTCGATGGCGAGCATTTCCTCAAGCGGCACATAGGCCACTTCTTCGAGGGAGGTGAAGCCTTCATTCACCAGAATGCTGGCCACATCCTCATCCACATCCAGATCGCGCATGAACGCATCAATGTATTGACGCGATTCGTTTTCCTGCTTGGACTCGGCATCCGCCACGGTCATCACATTCAGGCGCCAGCCGGTCAGCTCGGATGCCAGACGAATGTTCTGTCCGCCACGACCGATGGCCATGGCCAGTTGATCTTCTTCAACCGCCACATCCATGGAGTGCGAATCTTCATCGACCACAATCGCGGCGACTTCAGCCGGCTGCAGTGCGTTGATCACAAACTGGGCTGGATTATCATCCCAGAGCACGATATCAACACGCTCTCCAGCAAGCTCTCCCGACACGGCCTGCACACGTGCACCACGCATGCCGATACAGGCACCTTGCGGGTCGATGCGCTGATCATTGGTTTTGACCGCAATCTTGGCGCGTACGCCAGGATCACGGGCAGCACCCCGAATCTCGATGATTTCCTCACCGATTTCCGGCACTTCGATACGGAACAACTCGATAAGCAATTCAGGGCGCGTACGCGACACCAGCAGTTGCGAGCCGCGACCTTCGGCATTCACATCAAACAACACTGCACGAACACGCTCGCCTACGCGAAACGTTTCGCGCGGAATCATGTCTTCACGGCCCACATAGGCCTCGGCATTACCACCGAGATCCAGAATCAGGCCGTCGCGAGTCGTTTTCTTGACAACACCCGAAAGAATTTCACCAATGCGACCACGGTACGCATCCACCACCAGCGCGCGTTCTGCTTCGCGCACCTTCTGAACAATGACCTGCTTGGCGGTTTGTGCCGCAATGCGCCCGAAGCCGATGGACTCGACCTGCTCTTCACGCACGTCGCCCAGCTTCATGCCTTCTGGCTCAACATCGCTGATGGCGAGCTGCATGGCGGGGATTTCATGATCCTCATCCGCCACCACCGTCCAGCGACGGAACGTATCGTATTCGCCAGTCTTGCGATTGATGGCGACACGGAGGTCGATTTCATCCGTGTTGTAGTTTTTCTTGGTCGCCGCCACCAGTGCCTGTTCAAGCGCCTGGAAAATGACTTCACGAGACACACCCTTCTCGTTACTGACCGAGTCGACCACCATCAGAATTTCTTTGCTCATGGTTCGTTCCTGTCCGGACCTTGCCTGCCAATACCACTCAAAATTATGTAGCGCACATCACGCCGCCGTACTTCTGCGATCGCACGTCGGCTGACCGCCTGCATTTCATGCTCCGGCAAGCTCAGGCCGCCGGAACCACATTGCCCTTGTCGATCATGGCGAACGGCACACTGACCGTTTCCGCTTCGACCTGCAGCACGACGGCATCATCCGTCACCTGCTGAACCACGCCCTTGTAGCGCCGGCGCGCATTGAGCGGACTGGCCAGACGCACCGTCACTTCACTGCCCACGAAGCGAGCGTAATGAGCCAATGTGAACAACGGACGATCCCAACCCGGCGACGAAACCTCCAGCGTGTACTCACCGCTGATCGGGTCTTCCACATCCAGCACACCGCTGGCCTGGTGGCTGACACGCGCGCAGTCATCAACGCCCACACCCTCGGGGCCGTCAATGAACAGGCGCAGCACGGAGTGTCGACCCTGCTGGAAAAGCTCGACGCCCCATAGCTCGAAGCCCACTGCCGTTACCGCCGGCGCCAGCATGTCGGCCAGCGCCTCGACCTTTTTCGATACCGCCATGAACAGTCGACTCCCGCACGGACACGCCGCCGGCACAAAACGCAGAAACAAAAAGTGGGCCCCAGGCCCACTCCGTCAAACTCATACAAGACGCCAAAGACGTCCGCCAGACCTGTAAAAAAGCCCACACAAGGTGGGCTTTTTTACGAAACTTCGTAACGACAGCTTCCAAGTCCAGAAGTGGTAGCGGGGGCTGGATTTGAACCAACGACCTTCGGGTTATGAACCCGTAAGTCTGTCTAGTTAAGAGTCCACTGGACTTTATGACGATTTGTTCAATACCCCAGGA
>JAUXNL010000434.1 GCA_030684415.1 Moraxellaceae bacterium
CTTGCGCTTGCCTTCGTAGTGAGCCACGAAGTGATTCCAGCCATTGAACTGGCGGCGAGCGGCAATCTCGGCCTGACGCTTCTGCATGACACGGGCGTCTTGTGCATCGTCAATCAGGTTGGCGCGCGAGGAGCGCAGATAGCGCAACTCGAACTCGATGGCACGCTGCTCGGAGCAGATACCGGCAGCGGCATACTGGATGGTCAGGATCTGGTCGGCATCGGCCTTCATGCCCTCGACGCCCTTGAGCAACGGCGTCAGGGTTTCGCCGGCGAGGCAGGCCATTTCCAGGTCATCAATCTTGAAAAGGGGTGGAATCAGGTTTTTTTCGGTAAACCGGAGGGCAATGTTGGCCCCGGTCTTGTTGATCTGGGAGCAGCCCGAAAGCAGGGCAGTGCCGGCGAGAATGGCGCCAAGAACGCCGACGCGGAGCGCGCGGATCCCCATCATGGTGATCTCCTGAATACTTGTTCTTATTTGATGTTCTGCCGGCCGCTTGTTGTTATTTGGCGACAGACTGACAGCCCGGATTGAAAAGCCCGGCAAAGATAGCACCAAGCCCGGAAACAGAAAAGCCGCCAACAGGCGGCTTTTCCGGGGTTTTGCAAGCCAGGACGGCTTTTTTGTACGTCCCTTGTGACCTGACTCAGGCCTGCGCGGCTTCTGCCGCCAGTTCCTTCATCGAGAGCTTGATACGCCCGCGCTGGTCCACATCCAGCACCTTGACCTTCACTACCTGACCTTCCTTGAGGTAATCCGACACATTTTCCACACGCTCGCTGGCGATCTGGGAGATGTGCACGAGACCGTCGGTGCCGGGCATGATGGTCACGAAAGCGCCGAAATCGACGATACGGGCAACCGTACCTTCATAAATGGTGCCGACTTCGACTTCCGCCGTAATCGCCTGAACCTTGGCCAGTGCCGCCTGCGTGGCGCCCTTGGTTTCGCCGTAGATGCGCACGAGGCCGGTGTCATCGATATCGATCGTGGCTTTGGTCTCTTCGCAGATGGAGCGGATCATGGAGCCGCCCTTGCCGATCACATCACGGATCTTTTCCGGATTGATGTTGATGGTGGCGTAGGTCGGTGCATTGCCGTTCACTTCGGGGCGAGAGACGGCCAGCACGTCGTTCATGGCCTTGAGGATGGTCAGACGTCCTTCACGGGCCTGGGCCAGTGCCGTCTCCATGATTTCCTCGTTGATGCCCTCGATCTTGATGTCCATCTGCAGCGCGGTCACGCCATGAGCGGTACCGGCCACCTTGAAGTCCATGTCGCCGAGGTGATCTTCGTCGCCCAGAATATCGGTGAGCACCGCAAAGCGGTTGCCTTCCTT
>JAUXNL010000444.1 GCA_030684415.1 Moraxellaceae bacterium
CTTGATTGAGGGCTTGCGGGCCAGCGGACGGGATGTGATTGATGTCGGGATGGTGCCGACGCCGGTTCTTTATTTTGCTGCGAAAACGGCGGGGACGGGCAGTGGCGTCATGATTACGGGCAGTCATAATCCCGGAAATTATAATGGCTTCAAGATCATGCTCGCCGGCGATACGTTAGCCGGAGATGAAATCCAGGCGTTGCGCAAGCGAATCGAAAAATCAGACTTTACGGCGGGTGCCGGTACGTTGGCGCAGCAAAACGTAGTGGCCGATTATATTGATCGCGTGAGTGGAGACATTGTTCTTGCTCGTCCATTGCGGGTGGTCATTGATGCCGGAAATGGTGTTGCCGGAGCAATGGCGCCGCGCCTTTTCGAGTCTTTAGGTTGCATTGTCACGCCACTTTTTTGTGAGGTGGACGGGAACTTTCCCAATCATCACCCGGATCCGAGTAAGCCCGAAAATCTTGCTGACCTGATTGCGGCGGTGGCCGCAAATGGTGCGGATATCGGCATTGCATTTGATGGTGATGGTGATCGTATTGGCGTGGTCACCGGCAGTGGCCGGAATATTTTTCCGGACCGTTTGATGATGTTGCTGTCCAAGCATGTGTTGATGACCAATCCCGGGGCGGACATCATTTTCGATGTGAAGTGCACTCGCGATCTTGGTGTGCTGATCAGTCGGCTTGGTGGCCGGCCTGTCATGAGCAAGACTGGGCACTCATTCATAAAAGCCAAACTCAAAGAGACCGGTGCTGCCTTGGCCGGCGAGATGAGTGGCCATATTTTCTTTAATGATCGCTGGTTTGGCTTTGATGATGCGCTGTACTCGGCTGGACGCGTGCTTGAAATCCTGTCGCTGGAGGCCGGTAATGCCGATGCGGTGTTCGGCGAGTTTCCGGAAAATCCGGTGACGCCAGAGATCAATATTGCTGTGCCGGATGCCCGGAAATTTTCCCTCGTCGATGAGCTGGTGGCAGCGGCGAATTTTCCGGATGCCAATATCATTGAAATTGACGGCTTGCGAGTGGAGTTTCCTGAAGGCTGGGGTCTGATTCGGGCTTCAAATACGACGCCATGTCTGGTTGCCCGCTTTGAGGGCAAAACCACTGCGGATCTGGCGGCAGTGCAGGCCAAGTTCAGAGAACTTATGCATCGTGTCGCTCCTGAGCTTGATCTTCCTTTCTGATTTTTGCGGATAATTTTCCAAATGGCCCTGTCGCGTGAGTCTGCACTGAATATTGCCAAAGTCCTGACAGAGGCGCTGCCCTATATCCAGCGCTTTCATGGCAAAACGATTGTTGTGAAATATGGCGGCAATGCCATGACGGACAGCGATCTGGAAAATTCGTTTGCCAGGGATATCGTGTTGCTTAAGACCGTGGGCCTGAATCCGATCGTGGTGCATGGGGGCGGGCCTCAGATTGGTGATCTTCTGGCGCGTATTGGCAAGGAGTCGACCTTCATCGACGGAATGAGGGTGACGGATGCCGAAACCATGGATGTTGTCGAAATGGTCTTGGGCGGACTGGTCAACAAGTCGATTGTCAATCTCATCAATCAGAATGGCGGCCGTGCGGTAGGGCTGACGGGAAAGGATGGAAATCTGATCCGTGCCCGCAAGATGATGCTGAGCCGTAAAAATGACCAAGGCGATATCGAAGAAGTGGATATTGGTCATGTTGGTGAAGTGGCCGGTATCAAAACGGATGTCCTCGACATGGTTGTCGCCTCGGACTTCATTCCGGTCATTGCTCCCGTTGGTGTGGGTGACGAGGGAGAGTCTTACAACATCAATGCCGATCTTGTGGCGGGCAAAGTGGCAGAGGCCCTGAAAGCAGAAAAACTAATTCTCCTGACCAATATTCCTGGCGTGATGGACAAGCAGAAAAACGTGCTCACCGGCCTGAGTACCCAGGACGTAGATGAGTTGATTGCGGACGGCACAATTTATGGCGGCATGTTGCCTAAAATTGCCTGTGCGTTGGATGCAGTCAAAGGGGGGGTGATTAGCGCCCATATCATTGATGGTCGTGTGCCACATGCCACCTTGCTGGAAGTCTTTACGGATGAGGGTATGGGGACGTTGATTAGCAACAGGAAGCTGGCCAGAAAGCGGTCTGCTTGAGGCTGGTCGGAGGGTGTGCCCATGACTGCATCTGAGCCGGTTATTTCACGGCGTGACCATATTCTGCAGTCGCTGGCGGCGATGCTGGAAAGCCAGCCCGGCGCGCGAATTACTACGGCTGCGCTGGCCAAAGAAGTGGGCGTGACAGAGGCCGCGTTATATCGCCACTTCCCAAGCAAGGCACGAATGTTTGAGGGTTTGATTGATTTTGTGGATGAAGTGGTTTTTGGACGCGTGACGCTGATTCTGGCGGAGGACGGCGATGGCCGCAGTCGTTGTGAGAAAATCATTTCGCTAGTGCTGATTTTTGCAGAACGTAATCCGGGAATCACGAGAATCTTGAACGGCGATGCACTAACCGGCGAGCACGAGCGTTTGCAGGCCAGAATAGCTCAGTTCTTTGAGCGGCTTGAAACCCAGCTTCGGCAGGTTCTGCGTGATGCCGAACTGAGAGAGCAACTGGGGACGGTCATGACATCGGCAGCAACCGCCAATCTTCTTGTTGTCATTCTGGAGGGTTGCATCAGCCAGTATGTTCGAACGGGCTTTCGTCGCAAGCCCACTGAGCATTGGGCCGCGCAGTGGCAATTTATCGAAAAGTCGGTTTTTTCCCGGTTGGGTGCATAGCCCGCATGTCTGATGGATGTCCTTTATTCGGGCAAGAGGGCTGTTGGTGCGGCTGTTGCTCTGGGTGGGCTGTTCGTTAGCTCGCCGAGTCTTTTGATGATCGGGTCGAAATCCTGTCGTACTTTTTCCTGTTCTTTTTGGCGCGTCTGTACTTCGGTCATATTTTGTTTGATTTGCTTGTCGATGGACTCAATCGAGCTTCGCAAATCTTTGGGGACGGGCTTCCCTGCGCGCTCAAATGTGGCTGCCTTTTGGGTTTGAATGCTTCGGTTCTGCCGCAGGCGATTGAGAGTGTTGTTGCTAAAGTCGATTCGCACCTGAATGGTCTCGATCTGGCGATCACGAGCGTGCTCTGCATCTTCTTGGCGGGGGTAAAGCCGGAGCAGTTGTTTATCGTCGCGTGCGCGCTGTGCGGCAATCTCGCGTTGTTGTTTGGCGATTGCCAGCTCTTCTGGCGTCAGGATGCGTTGTGGTGGAACAGAGCCCACAGGCCTCATGCCGGAGTCAAGAATTTCATAACCCCTGATGACGTGCTCTTCGGTCACGCGGTCCGATACGGTGGGCTGTTGTTTGTCGTCGTAAAACCGGTACCAGCGCACATTGGTGTTGGTAGAAGGTTTGGCGGCGGCAGGCTTCTGTGTCTTGGTGGCTGCATGCAGGCCTGGTGTGGCCACAAGGGTCGCGGCAAGCAGGGTAAGGGTAGTCAGGCGATACATCATGACTCCAGGGTGTATAACGCGTGCGACCGATTCTAGGGCTTCTCTGGCGGGCTTGTCAGTGATGGATGCTGTGGTTTTGTTTTTTGCTGCGTTGCTGGCGAACACGCTGTCTGCTTTGGCGGGAGGTGGTGCCGGGCTACTGCAGTTGCCCGTGCTGCTGATGCTCGGCCTGTCATTTCCCGCGGCGCTGGCAACGCACAAGGTCGCCAGTGTTGCTCTCGGTATTGGCGCGACGGTGCGTCATTTGCGGGAGGGGCGGCTCCGTTGGCGATTCGCATGCTTTGTGCTGGCGTGGGGGCTGCCCGGGGTTTGGCTGGGAACGCAGTGGATATTGAGCGTGGCAGATGTCTGGGCGGAATTGGCTTTGGGGGTTTTGACGCTCGGGCTGGGTGTCTACTCTTGGTGCAGTCCTGCTTTGGGGCAGAGGACGGAGCGTCTGCACAGGGAGGGCGTCGGTTTATGGCTGGGGGGCGGTGGGCTGTTCCTGATCGGAGCGCTGAACGGCTCGCTCTCATCGGGCACTGGTCTTTTTGTCACGATCTGGTTGGTGCGCTGGTTTGGCCTGGACTACGTTCGTGCTGTCTCTTATACGCTGGTGCTGGTCGGCCTCTTCTGGAATGGTCTTGGGGCGGTGATGCTCTCCGTGCAGGCACCGGTTCGATGGGACTGGATGCCGGCGCTACTGGCGGGCTCCTTGTTGGGAGGTTATCTAGGGGCGCATTGGGCCCTCCTGAAAGGAAACTGGCTTGTCAAACGGGTGTTTGAAGTCTTGGCGGTTTTGGCGGGTCTCAAGCTTTTGTCTGACGCTGTTCTGCACTGGCCGGTTGGCTGATGGGCCGGGCTTTTTCAGTCCGCGACTCCGGCACCTGTCCGGAGTCGCTCTACGCTGAATCAATCACTTAGACGTGATTGATTCGCGAC
>JAUXNL010000452.1 GCA_030684415.1 Moraxellaceae bacterium
GCAAGAGTTTGAGACCATCAGTTACCGCGCCGCCACGGCCTTTTACCTCTACAACGTTCTTAATCGTGACCCGCAAGAGTTTCGCAAAATGCAGGCGCAACTCCTTCGCGGTGATGCCTTGGCCGGCACCATCGAGAATGGCGCTTTTAAAACATCCTGGAGCGCTCTCAAAAAGTCTTGTACCAGTGCGCGCTTCACCAATGAAGGTGTGGCGGACAATGACAGTGTGATTGCGGTGGATGGTGCGCTGAACGAGCTGACTCGCCATATCCGCAATCGGATGAACGATAAAAAGGCCGCCGGCAAACTAGGCTCCGATAAAATGACCGATATGCTTTACGACCAATATATCTTGATGGAGGTAATGACGGCCGCATATTTGCGCCGCTCCGCCGACTACTTTGGTGGCGCCATCGTCGCCAGCCAAGGGCCGCAGGTAGAAATCGACAAGCTGGCTGAAAAATTCTCCGGCCAGATGAAACAGCTCAACGCGCATTACGCCAAAAACCCGAAGGTGGCCCCACTATTGAGAGACGTCACCACCAAATGGGGATTCGTACGAAAATCCTTTATCAATTTTAACGAAGATAACGTTGCCTTTGTGGTCGGCCGCTACAATGCGCAAATTACCGAGAAGCTTCTGGCCGCTCATGCCAGTGCCCTGTAGCAACACATCGAACCCGGTCTAAAACCGATCACAGCACCACGCTCACTCCTCCACCATAGTTGCATCTCGCGGGTATGCGCCCCATGAGGCACACTGCCCGACAGGGCGCTTGGGCGTCCGTCTTCTACCTTTTTTTATGCCCGGATTTTCTTGGCTTTTTCATCTCTTTTCCTGATCCCGAACCAAGCACGACAGAAGGCACATCGACGCGCACGCCCCCAGAAGCAAGCCTGACGCTCAGGAAAACAGCACCAACCGTCAGCAGTTGCAGACCCAAAGCCCAACGCCAGAAACGCTCCAGTTGATCCTGTGTCCAGCCCGCTGACAAGACTGATTCTGGCAAGCTTACGTACAAGACTGCCGAAAGCAGCAACATTGACGCCAACAAGGCAATCACCAGATACACATCCTGCTGAACAGCGGTAGCGGAAGGCACAAACCGACGCAGGAGCTTCACCTGCACATGACCCACAATCCACAGTAGCAGCACTAGTGCAAAAATGACCGCCATCATCTCTCTCTCCCCATCACTCCAGCTTGCGCATCCAGCCGCAGCACCCTCATGCTTTGCTCGTGCATGACCTTGTACACCGTTTCCAGTGACTCACGTTTCAGCACGGCCAACTCCGCGGCTACCGATGGCAAGAATTCCGGCGAGTTACGCGTACGCCCTTTGCCCGGCTGGCGATGCATCGCGGCAACCATGTCGGGCGCATCCGTTTCAAGCACCAACGCCTCCAGCGGCATCTGCCGGACAACTTCACGCAAGCGCCGGGACTGATCATAAGTCAGGGCGCCGCCAATACCGAGACGGAAGCCCAGCTTTACATACTGCCGCGCCTCCTCAATACCTCCCGACCAGGCATGGACGATACCGCCGCCCCTGAATTTCATTTCGCGCAAAACCTGCAAGACCTCTGCATGTGCCTTACGCACATGCAG
>JAUXNL010000465.1 GCA_030684415.1 Moraxellaceae bacterium
CGGTGAGTGATCGCGATGCAGTGGTGGCCTTGAGCCATCGGCAAGACGCGGCGACCGGTGCGCTGCACCTCTTCGCTGTGGCCGCGCCGGAGGGCTACCCGCCGATGCGTGAGCGGGTGCGCATTCCGCGTATGCAGTCGGGCTGGGTGGTGACGCCGGTCAGCGCCTCCGTCACGGAAATCCAGCTCAATGGCAACGCCGACCCCGGTGGCCGTATTCCGGTCTGGTTGTCCAATCTGGTGGTGACACTCATGCCGAAAGAAACCCTGAAAAACCTGCGCACCCGGTTGCAAGCGCCCGGCAGCGTGTCAGCCACCATTCTCTATTCGGATCCGCGCGTGAAAAAAATGATCGGCGATGTGAAATTTCCGGAGCACGACTGATGCAGGCGTTATGGCATCGCTTGCCGCTGCTGCGTCGTTTGCGGCTGTTGTTGTGGTCGTTGTTGTGGCCGTTGTTGCGGGGGGTGGGGCGTGTGCTTTTCTTTCCGCTCTGTCTGCTGCCGGGGCTATTGCTGTGGCCGGCTTCGCCGGCAGCGGCAGAGGATTTTGATTACTACACCTTGGCGGTCACGCTGACGCCCGCGTTTTGCGATCTCAATCCGGGCAAACGCAGCAGCGTGCAGTGCCGTGACCGCAAGGCTTTGTCTTTGCATGGCCTCTGGCCGGAAAAGAACGCCGGCCGCGCACCCGCTTCGTGTCGGGGCCCTGCGCTGGGGGACTTTTCCGCTGCGGATGAGCGTGAGCTGCGGCGGGTGATGCCGGATGGCAGCTTTCGGCGTTATCAATGGGAGAAGCATGGCCGCTGCAGTGGCCTGGAGCCGGCGACGTATTTCCGGCTGATGGTGCGCGAGTTCAACGATATCAAGTGGCCGCCGGCGCTTGATGTGCGCGGACGCGATACGGTGATGGAACGTGACGTGTTGCTGAAGGAATTCCGTCGTCTGAATCCGGCGCTCCCCGAAAAAGGCATTGTGTTGCGCTGTGACAGCAGCGACCGCCCGCCACTGCTGACGGAAGTGCGGCTCTGTCTGTCGCCCGAGGGCAAGCCGGGCAACTGTGTCGCCAATTACCGGCCCAATTGTCCGGTCGCCCTGCGCATCCGTGCGCGCTGAGCGTATCCAGAGATTCACTGGCATGCACCGCATTGAAATATGGCAGGGCGACATCACCACGCTCGCAGTGGATGCCATCGTGAATGCAGCGACCAATTCGCTGCTGGGCGGTGGTGGCGTAGATGGTGCCATCCACGCTGCCGCCGGCCCCGGCTTGCTGGCGGAGTGCCGCGACCTCGGCGGCTGTGCCACGGGTGATGCGCGCCTCACCCGTGGCCATGACTTGCCTGCGCGCCATGTCATTCACACGGTCGGGCCGATCTGGCAGGGCGGCACGCAGCGCGAGCCTTTGCTGCTACGTTCCTGCTACCGCCGTTGTTATGCCCTGGCCGGTGAGCACGGGCTTGCCCGTCTGGCGTTTCCCGCCATCAGTTGCGGTGTCTACGGTTATCCGCATGAACAAGCCGTGGGTATTGCCGTTGCCGAAACACTGTTGGCACTGCAGCAGTATCCAACGCTCGAAAAAGTGATTTTTGCCTGCTTTTCTACCGACATGGCGCAGATTTATGAGCGGACGCTTTCGCGTTTGCGACAAGCCGGACTGGCTTGAGCCGGATGTCGGGCGCGCTGGTAGCGCTGGCTCTGCAGTATGAGCTCCGTGCTAGCCGCTTGCTGAAACAGCCTAGGATGGGCGTTTTTCAGCAAGCTGTCGCGCGGCACAGCAAGCGCGGGGTCAGCGCAGTGGAGTTGGTGCCGGGGATGCCCAGTGCCAGCGGCTAACGCGCTTGAAACAGTCGTGCTTCGGTAGAGCCGAGCAGCAGACGCCAGGTGTCGAGCTCATTGAGCCCGTGCCGCAAATCGCGCACCAGGCTAGAGAGTTCGTGGCGCGAGCGTGGCGGCATCAGCCCGTGGTAGCCGTATTGGTACACAGCTTCCTTCAGCGCCAGCAGCGAAGGGCTGGCGAGGGCACGGTCGCCGAAGAACATGAAGGCATCACGGCTGCCGAATGACACCAGCGCGGGTTTGGGGCGCGGCACAAAATCCGGCAAGGACTTGCCGGCCAGAAAACGGCGCACACTGAGCGCGGCATGACGGCCCATGTCCAGTGCGTGGTAGGCCTGCTTTTCTAAGGGCACCGGCAGATTGGCGGCATCGCCGGTCACAAAAATGTGGGGGTCGAGCCGGCTTTGCAAGCCGGCATTCACGGCAACGTGCTCGCCATCGGCACAAAGCCCGGCCTCGGCCGGCAGGGGGTGGCCGCGTGCACCGGCGGTCCAGAGTGTGAGCCGGCTGTGCAGGCGGTTGCCGTCATCAAGCAGCACACTGTCTTTCTCCACGGCGACCACACGCCGGCCGGCATGCACGGTGACGCTGCCGCCCATGCGCGACAACAAATGCGTGTGCAGCCCGCGAAAGCGCGCGAACAGCCGGGGCGCGCTGTCCACCAGATGCAGTTGCAGGCGGTTGTCGTTGCCAAACCTGCGCAGGATTTCGCCGAGCATTTCTATGCCTTCAATGCCGCCCCCCACAATCACCACCGGGCGTGCGCCGGGCAGGGCAGCGAGGCGGGTGAGGGCGTTGCCGATGCGCTGGCACGCGTCGACCGATTTGGTGGCAGAGGCAAAAGCCTCAACGCCGGGTACGCCAAAATCATGCGGCACACCGCCAGTGGCCAAGATGAGCGCGTCGTAGTCCAGTGTCTGGCCGCTGCTGGTCTGCACCCGCTGGTGATGGCGGTCGATGCGGCTGACCGCCTCTTGCAGGAAATCGTGGCCCAGACGTTCGATGACGGTGCGACGGTCGTGTACCAGTTGTGCGGGTTGCTTGCTGCGCGAAAGCAGCTCGTGAATATTGGGCAGCCACTCCACTTGGCTTGAGGGGTCGATCACCGTCACTTGTACGGCATCCGACTCCAGCGCGCGCGCCGCCGCCAGGCCCGAAAAATTGCCGCCCACAACCACGAGCCGCGGGCGGGAGCGACGGGAAAGAAAGCGCCGGGAAAGCAGAGCCATGCAGATACCGTGACAATCAGGAAAGCGGGTGGACGAGAGTGTGGCGGCGACGAAGGGCAGCGGCAAGGGGGCGAGGCCCGTTGGCGCCAGCGCCGCCAGCAGCTAGCCTTGGAGCACGATTTCAGGCGATGCCCACCATGACGCTTTACTGCAAATACCACGCGCTGGAACCTGCGGCCTGGCGCTGTCCCCCCTGCCATGTCGATTTCTGCGATACCTGCTCGCCAGACCTGCCCGGTGAAGCCACCAGCGCAGTGCACTATTGCCCGCTCTGCAATGGCGAGCTCAAGGCGCTGGGCGCCGCGCACTCTGCGCCGGCCTTCTGGCAGCGGCTCACCGATTTCCTGCGTTATCCGTTTTCGCCCGCCGCACTGGTCTTGCTGGTGCTGGCCTTCCTGCTGCCGCTGATGGTGCCGGATGGGGTTGTCGCGCATGTCGCCCGGCTCGGGTTTTTGCTGCTGGTAGTGAAGTACGCTTGGACAGCGCTGGAGCAGGTCTCTACCGGCGATGTACAGCCGCTGGGCTTTGAGCGGTTGCTGGCCGCCAAAAACAACGAGCTGGCGCTCGGTGCGGGGATGCTGCTGGTGGCGATGGTGGCGGCCAGCGGCTATGTGTTCACGAAGTCGGCGTTTTACGGCAGCCTGCTGGCGGTTGTGTTGCTCTGCGTGGTGCCGCTGGTGTTGCTGGCGGCGGCCGTGAACCGTTCACTCGGCAGTGCACTCAATGCCGAGGGCATCAAGGCAGCGCTGGCCGGTATCGGCCCGCTGCATGTGGTCGTGTGTTTGTTGCTGGTGGGCTTGCTGGCGGCGTTGCAATCGTTTGTCAGCCTGTTTGCCGACATCCTGCCGCTAGCCGCTGCACGGGCTTTGGGCATGGTGGCCTACAGCTACTTCACCATCGTGTTGTTTGTGCTGTGCGGGTATTTGCTGTTCCAGTATCAGGAGTCACTGGGGTTTACACCGGCAGGCGGCAGCGCCAAGCGCAAAACGCACCGGCGTGCAGACGACGGTGCGGTGCAGGTGGAAATGTTTCTGAAGGAGGGCAATTACGGCAAAGCGATTGCCCTGCTCAAGCGCGATACCAACAAGAAAAATGCCAGCCTGACGGCCCATGAGCGGTATCACAAACTGGTCTGGGCCATGAACGATGAGCAAAGCCTGCTCGAACATGCGCCGGTGTATTTCAAGGTGCTGCTGGAGGCCGGGCGCGACCAGCAGGTGGCGTCGTTACTACGGGCGTATATTGAGCGCATTCCCGGCTATAAGCCGGAGGATCCGGATACGGCGCTGGCACTGGCCGAGGCCTTCGAGCGCATGGGCGAGTACAAGCTGGCGGTACATGTGCTGAATGGCTTGCACAAGGATGCGCCGCATTATGCGCGGCTACCGGAGGCGTATCTGCTGGCGGCGCGCATATTGGCAGAGCACCTCAGCCTGCCGCAAAAAGGGCTGGCACTCGTGCAGTTTCTGGAAGGGCGCTTCAAGACCCACAAAAGTTATCCGGATATCCAGCGCGCCCTGTCGGCACTTGCCGCACAAATGCGTCCGCGCACGCTGTAGCCGTCTGGACGGGCCGCGAATCCATCACGCTTGAGTGATGAATTCAGCGTGGAGCGATTCCGGACATGTGCTGGAGTCGCGCGCTTAAAAAGCCCGGGATGGGTGTTTTTTCAGCAAGCTGTTAACGCCGGTCGTTTCCGGGCAAGTCATCTACTGGTAGTCGTCCTCAGACAAGTCAGTTCCAAACAAGCCGGCTCCAGACAAGTCAGCTCCGGGCGCGAAACGTCTCAGGGCTTGCCGGCCGCCTCTTCACGTTGCCGGCGGTATTCCTCGTAGTCGCCGCTCACCGTCTCCAGACAGTGTTGCTGTTGCGCATCGGGGAGTTGCCGGCAGGCATTGAGCCGGCTTTGGCGCATGCTTTCGTAAACGCCCGCCGTCGTGCAGCCGGAAAGAAGGAGGATGGCCAGCAAGGGCACAGGTCTGGTTTTCATGGCGTGCTCATCACGGCGGTCAGGGTCGGCATTTCAGTACGGGCAGGGGATGGGCGCTATAGGGTTTTTCAGCCCACGATTCCGGCACATGTCCAGAATCGCTTCACGCTGAATCAATCACGCTTGAGTGATTGATTCGCGACCCGGCCATCCTTGGCCGGGAAGCAGCTTGCTGAAAAGCATTTTTCAGCAAGCTGTTAGCCGCCGGCTGAAAAATGCCGATCATGTGTCGAAAGGCTCACCTGAGCCTTTCGACAAGCCTCCTGTGAAAGGGCGCGCAAGCGCAAGGCGGGTATTTTCACCTGGCTGTTGGTCGCGGCGGGCGCGGCAGAAGGCGCGCACTTATTGGCGCGACCCTCACTTTGCGCCTGTGCTGCTGGTGGCCAACTCGCGATAGCGTTCGGCACGGCTGTTGTCCTGCAATTGCTCGCAGGCTTGCGCCATGGCCAGCGCTGCCTTTGGCAGGAGTGCATGGCTTGCCTTACGGTCCAGCACCAGTTTCATCAGCTTTTCGCCATCCTTCACTTCGCCGACACGCGCAAAACGCATGACCAGCTTGAGCACGGTCTCCGTGTCCAGCGCGCGTTTGTTTTCAGAGAGGCGGTCATATTCGCGGTAGGCAAGCAGCGCTGTGTGCACGCCATCATCCGTATTGGCTAACTGGAAAAGGCGCCGTGCTACAGCACTGAAGGTGTCGCTTTGTGGCTCCAGTTTCTCTACCTGATAGAGCTGGCTCAAGGCGCGCAGGTCGTGCGGATACGCTTTCACCAGTTCGCGCAGGCGCTTGCGTGCGCCGACAAAATCCATGCGGGCGATGGCCTCAAGCGCTTCATGAAGCTGGTGACGGTAGGCGTCGTCGAGGTCGGTTTCCGGCTCGGGTGCCACGTCTTGCCCGTCGGCGTCATGGGCAAACCAGCGCTGGTGCGCGAAGTACCACAGTGGCCCGAACAGCAGTGCGGCAAGTTGGGCCGCGAGCTCCGGCAGGCGCTCTTCGGTGAGCAGGATTTCTGCACCGAATACCGTCAGCCAGAGCAGCAGCAAGAGGATGGCACTGAACTGGACGCTACCGAGCCAGCGCACCGGCCCCGCGCGAAAGTGCGCTAAGGCCATGCCGGTCAGGCTGGCGGCAGCGGCTCCCCCCCCGGTGAGTATCAACACGTTATTGCCATTGGCGAGCAGGTAAGTCATGGCACCGATCAGTCCGCCACCGAGAAAGCCGGCGAGCACGGCACCACTGCCCAACGCGACTTCAAGCGCAAAGCCGGCCGTCAGCAAGAGCAGCAGCACACCGATGAACTGGATGACATCGGGTTGAACGAGGCTGTAGGTGAGGAAGGTGATGGGCCGGAACCGCTCCGGGTCGATGCCGAGTGCTTCTTCTGCCAGTTTGCTGCGCTCGTCATCAAAGCCGCTACGGGCACTTTTCCAGGCATTGTAGATATCGGGGGCGATGTAGTTGCCGCCGGTGTTGGTCATGTCGGCCACGAAGCTGTCATCGGTGCCGATGTAGCGGCGCAATACCGATACATCGCCAGTGCGATGGGCCTCTTTCAGGTGCTCCATGACCGCGATCTGGCCGCTGCGCCCGGCGTGGGTTTCGTACAGCTCCCACTCGATTGCCAGCAAACTTTGCCGGTACTGTGCGTCCATGGCCCGCTGGCGCTCCATGTCGGCACCATGCCAGAACACGAACAGCAGGCTGAGCAGCAGGCTCAGGCCAAGTGCGAGCCGTGGCGGGTTTTTCCAGTCCACGGGAGGGGTGAGCGGAGTCATCAGCATGGTGCAGGGATATCCGTTGCCGGGGTTGGCGTCATCATAGCGGCATCGCATGGCAGACGGCAGGCGGCCGGGTTGCCGGGCAGACCGCCTGTCCGGGCAGTCCTGCGGTTGAGTTGGACTGCGCCGGTTGTTATAAGAACCGCCTGCAAAACATGACGCCCGCGGTATTGCCTGCGGCACTGGACGACACCATGCCCTTTTCTTTCCCCGTCGCGCTGCGCCGGCCTATCGTTGCCGGCTTTTGGGTGCTGGGCGTTGTGCCCCTGCTCGGTGGCTGTGGCGCTCTGGCTGAAAAAGCCGGTACCCGCTTTGCCAATAACCTGTCGGCCGCCATGCTGGAGCATGATGATCCAGAGATGGTGGCCGCCGCGACGCCTTCTTATTTACTGTTGCTGGATGCCCTCGTGCGCCAGAGCCCCGACAGCGTGGCCTTCCGTCAGGCGGCCGCCACGCTCAACAGTGCGTATGCCGGCGCTTTTGTGAAAGACCCGCTGCGCGGCGCCCTGATCACGGACAAAGCCTTGAGTTATTCGCTGGAGGCAATGTGTCTGGCCGACAAGTCGCTGTGTGGCCTGCGCAAGCAGCCCATCGAAGAGTTCAATCGCCTGCTGGCCGCGCGGAGCAAAGCCGATGTTCCGCTGCTGTACACGACAGGTGCTGCTTGGGCGGGCTGGATACAAACCCATAGTGATGACTGGAATGCGGTGGCCGACCTGCCGCGTGTCGAAGCCTTGATGCAGCGAGTGATTGCCCTCGATGAACGCTATCAGGAAGGGTCTGCCCATCTGTATCTGGGCGGGCTGGCCACCGTGTTGCCCCCTGCCTTGGGCGGCCGACCGGAGGTCGGCAAGCTGCACTTCGAGAAAGCGATTGCGCTGTCGGGAGGCCGCAACCTGATGGCCAAGGTTTACTACGCCAAGAATTACGCCCGCGGTGTGTTTGACCGCGAGCTGCACGACCGCCTGCTGAACGAGGTTCTGGCGGCAGAGGCGAAAGCCCCCGCCTGGACATTGAGCAACCGGCTCGCGCAGCAAGAGGCCCGCGCCTTGCTCGACAGTGCCGACGAGTTCTTCTGACGGCGGTCAAGCGCTGGCTGAAAAGCCCGGGATGGGCGTTTTCCAGCAAGCTGTTAAGATTCGTGCGCCATGCCTTGACGCCCCCGGCGGCAAGGGTGTGCCTGATACTCCGTTGTTCCTTATCCTTGAGGCCCGTTCCATGAATCGCAAGCTGCTGGCTGCCATTGCCCTTTCGCTGCTCGCCACCTCCGCCCAGGCACTTACCTTCAAGATCGCCACGCTTTCGCCTGATGGTTCCGGCTGGATGACGAAAATGCGCGCCGGCGCCAACGAAGTGAAAACGCGCACCGAAGGGCGTGTCGACTTCAAGTTCTATACCGGCGGCACCATGGGCAACGACAAAGCCGTGCTCAACAAGATCCGCATCGGCCAGTTGCAGGGCGGCGCCATCACCGGCGGCAGTCTTGCCGAGCATGTCCGTGACATCCAGGTGTACTCGCTGCCGCTCAAGTTCAAGACCTTCGATGAAGTCGATTTCGTGCGCGGCAAGATGGATGCGGGCTTTGCCAAGGCGCTGGAAGACGCTGGCTTTGTGAATTTCGGATTTGCTGAAGGCGGCTTTGCCTACGCGATGTCCAAGAATGCACCGGTGTCGTCGATTGCCGCGCTGCGCCGTCAGCGCGTGTGGATTCCAGACAACGATCGCCAGTCCGAAGAAGCGCTCAAGTCTTTTCGTGTGACGCCGGTGCCGCTGTCGTTGGGCGATGTGCTGCCCAGCTTGCAGACCGGCATCATCGATACCGTGGCCTCTTCGCCGATTGGCGCCGTTGCCTTGCAGTGGCACACGCAGGTGAAATACCTCACCGACCTGCCCATGAGCTATTTCGTGGGTACGCTCGCCATCGACCGCAAGGCCTTTGCCAAGGCCTCGCCTGAAGACCAGGCCGTGATCCGCGAGGTGATGGGGCGAGTCTTCCGTGACATCAATGCGCAGAACCGCAAAGACAATGTGGCGGCGTACAACGCGCTGATCAAACAGGGCATTCAGGTGGTGAAGCCCAGTGAGGCCGAGCTGGCCGAGTGGACGCGCGAAGGCAATGTCGCCACCGACAGCATGGAAAAAAGCGGAGTGGTGACACGTCAGGCCGCCGATCAGCTGGATGCCCACCTCAGCGCCTTTCGCAACGGCAAGAAGTCGTGAGGGCAACGCTGGAGCGCAGCCTTAAAGCGCTGCATCTCCTTGAAGACGGCCTCTTGGTCGGCTTGCTCACGGTCATGATCGGCATTGCGGTAACGCAAATAGTCTTACGCAACGGTTTTGACAGCGGCCTGCTCTGGGGCGACAGCTTTCTGCGCGTGCTGGTGCTGTGGATCGGTCTGAGTGGCGCGTTGCTGGCCACGCGTGACCAGCGCCATATCAGCATCGATCTGCTGGGCCGCTATCTCCCGGCCTCAGCTGCGCGCGTGGTTGCCGTGGTCAATGCGCTGTTTGCCGCCGGCATCAGTGCAGCATTAGCCTGGTACACCGTCGAGTTTGTGGCGCTCGAATATGAGTCGGGTTCTCATGCGTTTGCGCAAGTGCCGACCTGGGTGTGCGCCGGCGTGATGCCGGTTGCCTTCAGTCTGATTGCATTGCGCTATCTTGTGATTGCCGCGCTTGCGCCTTGGCGCAAGTTGCCGACTGCCATCCCGGGGGCCGCCGCGTGACGCTCCTGCTGATTCTTTTGCTGGTGCTGGTCGCCTTTATGGGCGCACCGCTGTTTGCGGTGATTGCTGGCGCCGCCATGATCGGCTTCACCCAGAGTGAAACCCCATTGGCGGTGATAGGCGTCGAGCTGTACCGTCTGGTCGATACCCCCATTTTGCTGGCCTTGCCCTTGTTCACGTTTGCCGGCTATGTGCTGGGCGAATCACGAACCTCGCTTCGCTTGGTGCGCCTGACCCAGTCGCTGATCGGCTGGATGCCGGGCGGACTGGCGATTGTCGCCTTGTTCACCTGTGCGTTTTTTACCGCGTTTACGGGTGCCAGTGGCGTCACCATTGTTGCGTTGGGAGCGCTGCTCTATCCCGCCATGAAGCAGGCCGGCTACCAAGACCGGTTTTCGCTGGGCCTGGTGACGACCTCTGGTTCATTGGGGTTGTTGCTGCCACCGTCATTGCCGTTGATTCTGTATGCCGTGATTGCGCAGCAACTGCCCGATGGCGGCGGCATGACCATCCAGGAAGTTTTCAAGGCCGGCTTGCTGCCCGCGCTGGTGATGGTGGCCTGCCTCAGTCTTTACGGTCTGTGGGTAACGCGTCGGCACCCGATTCCGCTCACGCGTTTCAATGCGGCCGAAGTGCGCGCCGCGCTGTGGGAGGCCAAATGGGAAGTGCCGCTGCCATTTGTGGTGCTCGGCGGCATTTACGGTGGTTTTTTTGCAGTGTCCGAGGCGGCCGCCGTGACGGCGCTTTATGTGGTGATCGTCGAGTGCCTGATCTACCGCGAAATCAGCTTCAAACAATTGCCGAAGATCATGCGCGAAGCCATGGTGATGGTCGGTGCCATCCTCATCATTCTTGGCGTGTCGCTGGCTTTTACCAACTGGCTGATTGACGCCGAGGTGCCGACCCGCCTGTTCACGTTCATCCGCGAGCATGTCGACAACCGTCTCATGTTCCTGCTCTTGCTGAACCTGTTCCTGCTACTGCTGGGCTGCGTGCTCGATATTTTCTCGGCGCTGTTCATCATGGTGCCGCTGCTGTTGCCGGTGGCCGTGGGCTACGGGATTGACCCTGTGCATCTGGGCATCATTTTCCTGGCGAACATGCAGATCGGCTACTGCACGCCGCCTGTGGGCATGAACCTGTTCATGTCGAGTTACCGTTTCAACAAGCCGATTACCGAGCTGTATGCCGCGACCTGGCCTTTCATTATCGTGCTGTTCATTTCGGTACTGCTGATTACCTACATTCCCTGGTTCAGCCTGGCCTTGCTCGGGCGGTAACACTGTTGTTGCCGCAACAGTGCTCTGCGCGCTGCCCATGCCAGTGGGGAGGGCGCGCAACGCTTGCGCCAGGTCAGCACCGGTCGCTAGCCGCTTGCTGAAAAGTGTTTTTCAGCAGGCTGCTAAGAGCGCATGCGCGCATTCATTCATCACTCATATGCAATCCATGCCCGGCGTGTGCGGATGAATCCGCACAACAGCAATGTGAAAAGCTCCGCATAGATAAGGAAGGGAACCATGAGCAAAGACGCCCCCCGCGAATTCGTGCCGCTCAACGTGGCGGTGCTCACGGTGTCCGACACTCGCGATGAAGCGACGGATACCTCCGGCCAGTTGCTGGTCGAGCGGCTCACGTCGGCTGGCCATGCGCTGGCCGAGAAAATCATCGTGAAAGACGACATCTACCAGATTCGTGCCGTGCTCTCGCGCTGGATTGCGGGCGATATCGTGCAAGCCGTACTCGTTACCGGGGGCACCGGATTTTCCGGTCGCGACTCCACACCGGAGGCCGTGTCCGTGCTCTTCGACAAGGCAGTCGAAGGCTTCGGCGAAATCTTTCGTCATCATTCTTTGGCCGAGATCGGCACCAGCACGCTGCAATCGCGCGCACTGGCCGGTTTGGCCAATCACACGGTGATTTTCTGTATGCCCGGCTCGACCAATGCCTGTCGCACGGCGTGGGATCGCATCATCGGGGAGCAGCTCGACAACCGTCACCGTCCCTGCAATTTCGTGCCACATCTGAAACAGGCGGTGTGCGTGGGAACACGCGCATGAGTGAGGGCGCCAGTTACCCGAAAGGCTTGTTGCCCGTGGAGGTTGCGCTGGAGCGTCTGATCGCGCTGGCGCGCGCCCGCTTGCCAGCAACTGAAGTTGTCAGTCTTACGGCGGCGGCCGAGCGGGTACTGGCAGAAGACATGCGTGCCGGCATGGCCGTGCCGCCCGAGGCCAACAGCGCCATGGATGGCATCGCCTTTTGTCATGCCGACGTGCCGGCCTCTGGCACGCTGCCGCTGTCGCAACGCATTGCGGCCGGTCATGCGCCGGCGCCGCTGCAGCGTGGTACGGCTGCGCGGATTTTCACCGGGGCGATTTTGCCCGCCGGCGCCGACACGGTGGCCATGCAGGAAAACTGCGAATTCAACGGCGATCATGTGCACCTGCGGCAAGTGCCCGGTTTGGGCGCGAATGTGCGTCCGGCCGGCCAGGACATCGCCCTCGGCAGCACGGTGCTGACGCGTGGCCAGCGCTTGAGCGCGCCTGCGCTGGGATTGCTCGCCTCTCTCGGCATCACCACTGTCAGCGTGTACCGGCGTTTGCGCGTGGCGATACTCTCGACAGGCGATGAGCTGCTGGAGCCGGGCGAGCCTTGGCGATCGGCCGCCATCTATAACTCCAATCGCCCGATGCTGACGGCGCTGCTGCACGGCTGGGGGCTGGAGGTCATCGATCTGGGGCGGGTGGCCGATACGCAAGCCGCCACTGAGGCGGCGTTGCAGCGTGCGCTCGATGCCGGTGCTGATGTGATGGTCAGCAGTGGTGGCGTGTCAGTGGGCGATGAAGATCACGTCAAAGCCGCTGTGCTGGCGCGGGGGCGTCTCGACTTCTGGAAGATTGCGCTCAAGCCTGGCAAACCGGTGGCGGTGGGCGAGGTCAGTGGTGTGCCCTTCATCGGGCTGCCCGGCAATCCGCAATCCGTGTGGGTGACAGCGCTGCTCTTGGCTCGGCCTTTCCTGCTGGCCCGGCAGGGGCAACAGGAGGTGTTGCCCGCGGCTTTTCCACTGCCGGTGGCCTTTTCTCGCGAAAAACCCGGTGACCGTTGCGAGTATCTGCGGGTCAGGCGTACCCACGCCGGTCTCCTGCCGCACTCCCAGCAGTCCAGTGGGGCTTTGGCATCGGCAGTCTGGGCGGACGGGCTGGCCGTGGTCGCGGCCGGCCAATCACTCCGGCCTGCCGATGTGGTTGATTTCCTTCCTTTTTGCACTCTTTTGGCGCCTTGACTCAGGGGTGACCCTGCGGTATCAATCCCCTCAGCCCGCATCTGGATGTTTCAAGATGTTTCAGCGGGCGCTTTTTCCTCCTGGATGCAGTGCTGCAACCGGGACGGCCCTCTGCCCTCTAAGGGCGCGAAATAAAAAATTCACATATATTTCATAAGCCTGTAGCAATTTCTTAAAGTGCGATGTAAGTTCCGGCTCAGGTTGTCGCGTCAAGGCAGTGCATGAACACAGGCATGCGCCGCTTTTCAGGGCAAATGCCCGGCCGACAGACCCAAACCAAAAAAGTGTCTCAGGAGACTCAAAGCATGAATCGCAAACTGCTCGCTCTGGCTGTTACCGCTGCACTGGCTGCTCCGCTTGCCGCCCAGGCAGCTCCGACCCTTTACGGTCAGCTCAATCTGTCGATCGATTCCGTGGATCAGGAGTCCACTGGCGAAGATGAGTTTCAGGTGAACTCCAACTCTTCCCGTCTGGGTGTGCGTGGCGAAGAAGATCTGGGCAATGGCCTGAGCGCCATTTATCAGGCCGAGTGGGGTGTTGATGCCTCTGGTGACGGTGGCGACCTTTCTCTGCGTGACCGTTTCCTCGGAGTGAAGGGTGACTTCGGTACGGTAAAGGTCGGTGCTTTTAAAGCGCCGCTGAATACCTCGCAAGGTGGCGTCGATCTGTTTGATGACATGACCTATGCCGACATGGGCACGTTCGGTATCAATGGCGAAGACCGCAAGAGCAATCTGATCCAGTACGAAAGCCCGAAGATTGCTGACGCTATCTCCATCAAGGTTGCCATTCAGCCGGGCGAAGCAACAGGAACTTCCGATGGCTTGGCTGATGTGGTTTCCGCCTCGGTTGCTTACGAGGCCGGTGGCCTGTATGTCGCGCTGGGTCATGAAATTGGCGATGACGCTCTGGCGGGCGGTGCGGGTGGTTTTGACATTACCCGTTTGACAGCGACTTACACCATGGATGCCCTGCAGTTCGGCGCCATGTACCAGCAGGCGGAAGATCTGACCGCAGGTAGTTCGAAGGTTGACTCGTTCTTGGTGGGTGCTGCGTACACCATGGACAAGAACGTGTTCAAGGCTCAGTTCGTGAGCACAGAAGACACGGTTGATGCCATCCTGCTCGGTGTGGAGCACAACTACAGTCAGATGACCAAGGCTTATGTGCATGCGTCGCAAGCCAAGTGGGACACGGCTGGTGATCCTGAAGACACCGTCATCAGCATCGGCATGCTGACCCGCTTCTAATAGCAGGTTCGTGTGTTGAAAAAGCCCGCTTCGGCGGGCTTTTTCATGCCTGCAGCCAACTGATTCCGCTATGGATATGGCCTCTGGCCATCATGCCAGTGCCTGTGCCTGTGATGGAGGTGTGGAGATGGAGGTGCCTCCTTTGCACGTCGCCACTTTGGCGTTTGTCACAAAACCGTCATCATCAGGAC
This sequence comes from Moraxellaceae bacterium, assembly GCA_030684415.1. Taxonomy (GTDB): domain Bacteria; phylum Pseudomonadota; class Gammaproteobacteria; order Pseudomonadales; family Moraxellaceae; genus UBA2031. The sequence goes on from JAUXNL010000465.1 coordinate 14,280, forward strand.
ACGGCGTTGTCATTTTTGCTCCTGATACTTGCCGCCAGTTGTGGGACAGCCATGACGTCAAAAACCAAGCAAGTGTCTGAGGAGACTCGAAGAATGAAACGTACCCTGATTGCGCTGGGCGTTATCGCTGCCACCGTAAGCCCGCTGACGGCACAAGCCAACCCCAAGATTTATGGCAAGATGAACATGGCCATTGAAGCGATTGATGCGGAAAGCGCTGCTGGTGTGGCAATTGAAGACAACTGGCGCGTTAGCAGCTACGCGTCGCGCTTCGGCGTCCGTGGCGATGCAGAGTTGTCCCCCAGCCTGACGGCGGTGTACGGCATCGAATGGCAGGTTAATGCCGACGGTGATGGTACCGATCTGGGTCAGCGCAACCGTTTTGTCGGCCTGAAGCATCAGGAAATGGGCACCCTTAAGCTGGGTCGTCTGGATACCTACCTGAAACTGGCTCAGGGCCGTGTTGACCTGTTCAATGACACCAAGGCAGACATTTCCGATGCCAACCACGGCGCGGCCGCGATTTTCGCTGGCGAAACTCGTGCCGCCAACGTGATTGATTATCAGAGCCCGAAGATTGCTGAAGCCATCACGATTGGTCTGCAGTTCATCCCGGGTGAAGAAACTGGTGCCGCTGCCAAGTACGACGGTCTGACCGATGGAATCTCTTCCTCGGTGACCTACGATAAGGATGGCCTCTTCCTGTCGCTGGCATATGACATGGAAGTGGCGGGTAACCTGGCGCTTACGGCTTCGCCGGCAGGTCGTCGTGACACCATCCGTTTGGCCGGCTCCTACAAGCTGTCGGACCTCACCTTGGGTGCGATGTACCAGGTGAGTGAGCCGGTTGATCCAGCGGCTGGTACTGCTACTGAGGAAACTGCGATGCTGGTCAGTGCAGCTTACAAGATTGAC
>JAUXNL010000477.1 GCA_030684415.1 Moraxellaceae bacterium
GCTGCCGGCGTACATCGGCAGGCAACTCACGATTGAACAGGCGTCCGATCAGGTCGGCACGACCTTCCATGCCCAACCACTGCACCAGATCATCAAAACCATAGCGCAGCAGAATGCCGACCAGCTCACGCAGGCGGCGTAACTCGCGAGTCCCGGAAAAAATGTTCATATGGCCTCACTGACTGCCATCACGCGATTGCTTTCAGGCATGGTATTTGGCCGACAACTCGTGCACAGCCTCGATAAAGGCGCCGGCATGGGCCGGGTCGGCTTTCTGGTCAATGCCATGCCCCAGATTGAAGACGTGGCCATTCCCCGGCCCAAAGCCTTCAAGAATGCGAGCCACTTCGGCACGAATGCGCGCAGGGCTGGCAAAGAGCATCGACGGGTCCATGTTTCCCTGCAACGCGACGCGACTGCCGACCTCGGTCCGCGCACGCGTAATATCCGTGCTCCAGTCGAGCCCAAGCGCATCCGCGCCAGTGTTGGCCATATCAGTCAGCCACTGCCCACCGCCTTTGGTAAACAGGATGACCGGGACACGACGGCCTTCATTTTCACGAATCAGGCCGGCGACAATTTTTTGCATGTAGGCCAGCGAAAACTCGCGATAGGCCGGTCCCGGCAATACGCCGCCCCAGGTATCGAAAATCTGCACGGCCTGCGCACCGGCACGAATCTGGGCATTCAGGTAATCAACCACCGACAGCGCGATTTTTTCCAGCAGTGCATGTGCCAGCTCAGGCGTGTCGTAAATCATGCGCTTGATGGTGTGGAAGTCGCGCGAAGAACCGCCCTCCACCATATAGGTCGCCAGTGTCCATGGACTGCCGGAGAATCCAATCAGCGGCACGCTGCCACCGAGTGCGGCGCGGATGGTTTTCACCGCCGCCATTACATAGTCGAGATCGCTCTCCGACGTCGGCACAGGCAGTGCAGCAATCTCCGCTTCGGTGCGCACGGTCTTGCGAAAGCGCGGCCCTTCGCCGGCCTCAAAATAAAGCCCCAGCCCCATGGCATCAGGAATGGTCAGAATGTCCGAAAACAGAATGGCGGCATCCAGCGGGTAACGCTCCAACGGCTGGAGCGTGACTTCGCAGGCCAGCTCCGGATTCTTGCAGAGCGCCATGAAATCGCCTGCCTTGGCGCGCGTCGCACGATACTCCGGCAGGTAACGCCCAGCCTGACGCATCATCCACACCGGGGTGACATCAACCGGCTGACGCAGAAGGGCACGAAGAAAACGGTCATTTTTGAGAGCGGTCATAAGAAAGCCTGGCGGTCTGGGTCTGGGCGCATTGTAGGACGGTGCGTATTGTAGGGCGGCGACGGGAATTTATCCCGTGATCTGCGGCAACAGCCTCAATGGCGATCCTGCGAGTCCAGATCCGCCGGATCGCCGCTGAGGGCATAGTCAAGAAAACGCTGCAGTCGCGGCACGACTTGAGCCCGAAACCTCCCCAGCGCTTCGGTATGGCCCGCTCCTTCAAGCAACCAGATCAGGCGCGGCTCAGCGGCACGCTCGAAAAGCCTTTCGCTGTGATGCGCGGGGATGACCTCATCCGCCGTGCCATGTATCAGCAACAGCGGCGCCGGCGCGATTTTCCAGGTCACTGCCGAGGGGCTGAGACCATTGCTCACGATCAAGGGACTGAAGGGCCAGAGCAGATAGCCTGCGACGGGAATTTTCAGGATTTTTTCGCGCGCAATACTGCCGTAGCTGTAAAACGGGGAGTCTGCGATCACGGCACGCAAGCCCGGCAATGGCTCCGTCCCCGCCAGCACCAAGGCATTAGCGGCGCCCAGGCTCTGCCCGAGCAAGATCATTTTTTGTGGATCGACATCCGGACGACGACGTGCATAGTCATAGGCGGCACGCGCATCCGCCAGCACGCCTTTCCGGTCCGGCCGCCCCGACGACAGGCCGTATCCGCGATAATCCACCGTCAGCACGTTGTAACCCGCGGCCGGCAACCAATCCACATACGCCACATGGGATGTCAGGTTCTGCGCATTGCCATGCAAATGCACGACAGTTGCCTTGGCCGGCCCGTCCGCCTTCAAAAACCAACCGTGCAGACGAAGTCCATCGCTGCTCTCGATCCAGACATCTTCATGCGGTACCGGCTTTTGCAGTCGAGGCTCGTAATCCGTCCGATCCGGGAAATAAAAAAGACGGTTGGCACAGCCGCTCAACAGCGCCATCACCAACAACATGCAAACGGAGACATTCTTTCTCATGACAGCGCTCTTGTTCGCAGAAAAAAGCCCGCAATCTCGGCGGGCTTTTTTCTGCTCATGCCACCACCTCAGACATCCAGATAGTCCAGAATGCCCTCGGCTGCCTGACGGCCTTCCCATATCGCGGTCACCACCAGATCAGAACCGCGCACCATGTCGCCACCGGCAAAAACCTTGGGGTTGGCCGTCTGGAACTTGTACTGCGCTTCTGCTGGCGCCATCACGCGACCACTGTTGTCGGTGCTGATGCTGAACTGCTCGAACCATGGTGCGGGGCTCGGACGGAAGCCGAACGCCAGAATCACTGCATCTGCCTCCAGCACTTGCTCGGAGCCCGGAATCGCCTCTGGCGAACGCCGACCGCGAGCATCTGGCTCACCCAAGCGGGTTTCAACCACCTTCACACCGGTCACACCGCCAGACTCATCACCGATAATCGCGACAGGCTGACGATTGAACAGGAACTCGACACCCTCTTCTCGGGCATTCTTCACTTCACGACGCGAGCCCGGCATGTTTTCTTCATCACGACGGTAGGCGCAGACTACGGACTCGGCGCCCTGGCGGATAGACGTACGATTGCAGTCCATGGCGGTATCACCGCCGCCCAACACCACCACCTTCTTACCCTGAACGCTGATGTAATCCGCCTGATTCTTCTCGAAACCGAGGCAGCGATTGACGTTTGAAATCAGGAAATCGAGCGCGTCATGCACGCCGGGCAATTCCTCACCCGGGAAGCCGCCAGACATATAGGTATAAGTGCCCATACCGAGGAAAACTGCATCGAACTCGGTGAGCAATTGCTCGAACGTTACATCTTTGCCGACTTCGGTATTCAGACGGAACTCGATGCCCATGCCTTCGAAAATTTCGCGGCGGCGCGACATCACATTCTTTTCCATCTTGAACTCGGGAATGCCAAAGGTCAGCAGTCCGCCGATTTCAGGGTATTTATCGAACACCACCGGCTTCACACCACCACGCACCAGCACGTCGGCACAGCCAAGACCAGCAGGGCCAGCGCCGATAATAGCGACACGCTTGTCGGTCCAGACCACTTTGGACATGTCCGGACGCCAGCCCATCGCAAACGCGGTATCAACAATATACTTCTCGGTATTGCCGATGGTGACCGCACCAAAACCGTCATTCAGGGTGCAAGCCCCTTCACACAGACGATCCTGTGGGCACACACGTCCACACACTTCGGGCAGCGTATTGGTTTCGTGGCAAAGCTCTGCCGCCTGGAAAATATTGCCTTCCGA
>JAUXNL010000485.1 GCA_030684415.1 Moraxellaceae bacterium
AGAGTCGCGTCTGCCCGAATTGTGAGCCGTGCTGTATGTACAGCACGTAGGGCGCAATGTTCTCGTCTTTAACAGACTCAAGGACGATGCGCGTTTTCCCCAAACCTGGCTCCCCGAGAACACGGATGTGTTTGGCCTCACCCTGAAGTCCTGCCCGAATATGGGCGATCATTTGAGCCTGCTCTGGGGATGTTTCGAAGGCATTCGACATATGCGCATCACGCTGCCATTCCTCGAGGACCCATGCTTCCTGAATCGGGTCAACTGCCAGCAGGGACGCGGTCCCCGGATAGCGCTCTGCAAATTCTGCAACCTGACTCGCACCTAGGACTTCGATCAGCTTTTCGTACCCCCCGAATCCCACCTCCGCCAGCACCACAGCAATCAGTTGCCGCGAATCATTGCGCTGTTCCGGGGTCATGTCGTGGCCTGTGCAAAGCAGCGTATAGCGCCCACCACGGCGAATAAGGCGCTCTACCTCGGAGTACAGATTCCCTCTGTAGTCTAGCAGTTCGCCACGTATAGAGCTCGGCGTCCAAGGTTTGAAAGACGTTCCAGATTTGATCTGGAACCCTGTGAGTCCGGTCTGAAAAATGCAATCCGTCTGAATCGTGGGTCCGGGGGGCACATTGACCTCCGCGTCAATGCCGCCATCCGCGATCGTGAGTCGACTAGAGATCGTCAAAACAGTTGGGCTCAGCTTGGCGTAGCCGCATTCAGCCCGAAGAATGGCGCGCATCACCACCACAGAGCGCTCGGGGGTGAGCGCGGTTACCGCTGCAATTGGAACATCTAAGAGATTGTTCATGAAAATACGATCAAATAGGGTCTTCTTGATTGTTGCAGATCAGAAGCGGTCTGGGTGGTTCACGGGGTCTTAAACTTCGGAAGGCGCAGTAGTGAGGCGCTACCGTGCGGAAGTATGAACGTCCAGTTCTGGCCGATAGTTACAGTAGGGCGATGGCTCCAGAAAGCAGACATCGATATCTGTCTGCGTTTTCTTACCACAGTCTGCTTTGGCCGATTATGCACAGTCCTTGATTATGTGAAGTTGCGGGAGTGGTCTGCTCTGAATGGTAGGAAATAAGTGGCTTGGCGACGGCTGATGCATGCTACATGCTTGACATAATTTCACGGTTATCTGAAGTGGGATTCGACTTCAGGCATGCCATTTATGGAGTGCGCCCTGGCTCAGCATTAGGAGCCAGAGGCCAAGTTCATCGTTAACTGACCGCCCGACTCGTTGATCGACTTCTTGAGAACACTGTGATTATGTGAAGACCGACATTCGCGCCTGCCGCGGCCAATCAGTGGTTGGCAGGCGACCAGAGCCGCAACTTCACATAATCAAGGACTGTGCATAATCGGCC
>JAUXNL010000488.1 GCA_030684415.1 Moraxellaceae bacterium
AGCCGATGCCTCCGCACAGCCTGACGCTGACCCTCGTCGGCGCCGGCCTCCTGTGGGTGGGCTGGTTCGGCTTCAACGCGGGCTCCAACCTTGAGTCGAATGCCGGTGCTGCGCTCGCCTTCATCAATACCCTGTTCGCTACGGCTGCGGCAGTGTGCGGCTGGCTCGTGGTCGAATCGCTCATCAAGGGCAAGCCTTCTGCTCTTGGTGCGGCATCGGGTGCTGTGGCCGGCCTCGTGGGCATCACCCCGGCAGCAGGTCTGGTCGGCCCCATGGGCGCCATCGTGATTGGTCTGGCCGCCGGCGTGATCTGCGTCTGGGGCGTGACCGGTCTGAAGAAGCTGCTGGGTGCTGACGACTCGCTCGACGTGTTCGGCGTGCACGGTCTGGGCGGTATTGTTGGTGCCCTCCTGACCGGCGTGTTCTACGCGCCGTCGCTGGGTGGCATCGGCCCTGAAGATTTCTCCATCGGCAGCCAGGTCATGATTCAGGCGCTCGGTGTGGTCATCACCATCGTCTGGGTGGGTGTGGTCTCCGCCGTCTCCTACAAGCTGGTGGATCTGGTGGTCGGCCTGCGTGTACCGGAAGAAGACGAGCGCATCGGTCTCGATGTCGCGTCTCACGGTGAGCGTGCCTACAACGACTGAGCATCGTCGCTGTAAAAGAAAAAGGGCCTTCGGGCCCTTTTTCTTTTTGGGGCATCACCCGATCAGGTGGTCTGCTGCAGCAACGACATTCTGGAATATGACGTTGCTGCAACCGCAACGTCATGAATCTGATGTCTCCATGTCATGTTGGTTGAATAGCCTCGCTGGCTTTGATGAATAGTCAGGGGCAATCCAATGGGCAAGTTTCTTCGTGGTGCAGGCTGCATTCTTCTCGCCGCTACGCTGACGGCGTGTGTCGACGATGGCAAGGACGGCAAAGATGGTCAGGACGGTCTTTCCGGTCTGCCAGGGCTGATCGGGCCGCCGGGGGCAACAGGTGCTCCTGGCGCGACTGGCCCTACGGGTGCCACAGGCGCACCTGGCGCCAATGGTGCCGGGCAGGCGATTTCACTTGCGCGCGTGGGACGCTCGACATCGCAGGGCTATCTGGTCAGCGCCGCCGAAATCGTTGACTACGACAAAGTGAACAAGCGGATTTTCTCCATCAATTCGCAAACGGGTGGCGTCGATGTCTTCAGTGCCGACGATGTGACCGCACTCGGCATGCCCACACAGAGTCTTGATGTTCGTCAGATGGTGTTTGATGCGGGTGATGTGGCCGACCTGGCCCTGATGGGCGGCGTCAACAGCATTGCCGTCAGTGGCGGCAAGGTGGCCGTGGCGCTGGATGCCAATCCCAAGACGGATAACGGCTGGGTGGTGTTTCTGGATGCGGCAACGCTGACGCATTTGCACACCGTGTCGGTGGGAGCGTTGCCGGACAGCCTGACGTTCACCCCGGATGGCAGCAAGGTGGTGGTGGCTAACGAAGGCGAGCCGAATGTCGGTTACAGCATTGATCCTGAGGGCAGCATCAGTGTCATCACGGTGGCGGATTTCAGCGTGGTGAATATCGGTTTCACTGACTTCAATGTGGGCGGGCCGCGTCATGCCGAGTTGCCCCTGAACAAAATGGTGCTGGGTGGAATTGGCGCCAGCGTGGCGCAAGATATCGAGCCGGAATATGTCGCCATCCGCGAAGATGGTCAGCGCGCCTATGTCACGCTGCAGGAAAACAATGCGATTGCGGTAGTTAATCTGGTCAGCAATAGCATCGAGAAGATCATCGGTCTTGGCTTCAAGAACCATGCCATTCCCGGCAACGAGCTGGATGCCAGCCAGCAGGATGGCGTGAATCTGCGCACCTGGCCGGTGTACGGCGTCTACATGCCGGATTCGATTTCGGTGACGACCCTCAATGGCCGCACGTATTTGCTGACCGCCAATGAAGGTGACAGCCGTGAAGACTGGCTGAACGGTCTGAACGACGCGGCGACCTGTCAGGCAAATGGCTATTACCACCGTAGCAACAGTTGCCGTGATGAGTTGGCGCTGCGTGACATCGGGCATTCCGATCTGGTCATGGGCAGTGCGCTGGCCGGCCTCAACACCGACACCACCTTGGGTCGTCTGCAGTTTTCTTACAGCATTACCCGCAAGATGAATGGCAGCACCACCATCAACAGCCTGTACGCCTATGGCTCGCGCTCGTTCTCGGTGTGGGATGCGGCGACGGGTGAGCAGGTCTTTGATTCGGCGAATGCGTTCGAGCGCATCACGGCCCAGCGCTATGGCGCGTTGTTCAACCAGAACCATAGCGGCGTGCTGACGGGCGATCGTCGCAGCAACAGCAAAGGTCCGGAGCCTGAGGCCATCGCCGTCGGCAAGATTGCTGGCCATACCTATGCCTTCATCGGCCTGGAGCGTATGGGCGGCATCATGGTCTACGACGTGTCCAATCCGCATGCGCCGGCCTTCGTGCAGTATGTGAACGACCGCGATGTCACGCAGTCACCGGAAGTGGCGGCGGTGTCGGCCGGTATGGATCTTGGCCCGGAAGGCTTCCGTTTCGTGTCGGCAGCAGACAGCCCCAACGGTAAACCGTTGTTGCTGGTTGGCAGTGAAGTCAGCGGGACGACTTCGGTCTACGAGATCAGCGTGACCGCTTTGCAGGATTGAGAGCGGGCCGCCTGCCGGGAAAGTTTCCCCGGCAGGCGTGTGTCAAGAAAATGCCGGACATGTTCCGGCATTTTTTATGGGCGCAGCACACGCTATCGCTACGCCGCCGGCCATAGGAGCGAACCGTTCCTATGGCTGACGGATGACACTGGCAGCAATGTCGTGCGCTGTTAGGGTAGGCCTGACCGCTGGCTGGAAAATGCTTTTCAGCCAGCGGTCAGCCGGGCTAAGGATGGCTGGGTCGCGGATCAATCACGCTGAGCTGATTGACGCGGCGAGGAGCGATTCCGGACAGGTGCTGGAATCGCAGGCTGAAAACCCTCGGGAGGGGCGTTTTTCAGCGAGCAGCCAAAACAAGAACCGGAAGTGCCGCCATGTCCAGACTGCTCATGCTCCTGCTGGGGGTTTTCCTTTTTGCCTTCACCGGCTGCTCCACCATCTGGGCGCAGGCAATGGCCGGACGCATGACTGATAGCCTGCTGTCCATGGAAAGCTACCGGGGCCGGTTGGTGCAGCAGGGCTTGTTGCCGGATGCACCGGGCACACCCGTCGTGCAGGACGTGGTGTATGCGAAGCCCTGGCGTGTGCGCGCAGAGGTAATGGCCCCGGCGGCCTACAAGGGTTCGCTGTTCGTGTACGACGGTGAACAAATGCTCATGTGGTGGCCACAGGAGCTGATGGGCATTCGCGTGCGCGGCCTGAAAAATCCCTCTCGCGACGAGATTGCCGCGCATGTGCAGCGCGAAATGAAAAATGCCATGGAGCACTATGCGTTCGCGCTCACCGAAGGCCAGAAGGTGGCCGGACATGAAGTCAGTCGTTGGCGAGTGTTGCCGTTGGCCGAGGCACCGTATCGCCTGCATCACACCTCATGGAATTACGATCGCTATGCCTTTCCGCTGAAAATGGAATTCCAGGAAAGCGGCAAGCCCTGGTACAGCTATGCGTTCGAGAAAATCGAGTTCGGCGTGCCGGTGCAAGACAGCGAATTTGCTTTCACTTTTCCGGAAAACGCCGTCGTCTTCGAGTGGGACATGCAAGCCCCCGGCATCAGCCTGGAAGAGGCCCGGCGCAAGATGAACTTCACCGTGATGCAGCCGAAAAAACTGCCCGATGGTCATGCGCTGCGCAAGATCGTGCGTGCGGAGCATTGCTTGCCCATGATCGCCCTGCAGTTTGATCGTGGTGCGTCACTCATCACGCTCACGCAGTCGCGGGCGTATGGCCCGGGGCAGGTGCCCCGTTACGGCAAGCCGGTAAAAATCGGCGACAGCACGGGCTGGCTGTATTTTGCCGGCACGACCACCGTCATCAGTTGGGTCCGGGATAAAACCGCGCTCACGCTCATGGGCAATCTGTCGTTTCCCCAAATGATCAGCATCGCGCGTTCGGTGGAGTGATGGGCGCGGCCTGGCAAGCGTTCTGGTACTCACCGGTGGCGGCGGTATACGCCGCCGGTTATGCGCTGTGGGCGGTGCTGATGTTGGCGGAGGCGGGTATCGGCCGATGGCAGCAGCGCCCGCTGTATGCCTGGCGCGATTCACTGACCAGTCTGTGCATGTACGTCGGGTACTTTGCCATCAACCTGCTTTGGGTGCCGGTGGTGTTTTTGCTGTACACATGGATGCACGATCACGCCATTTTCCAGATCGGCATCGGCGCCTGGCATACCGGTGGAGGTGGCCGCTGGTGGGAGTGGGCGCTGTTATTCGTGCTGGAAGATCTGTGTTTTTACGCGTTTCACCGCAGCAGCCATCGTTTTTCAGTGTTCTGGGCGGCCCATGTCACGCATCACTCTTCACGCTATTTCAATTTGTCGGTGGCCTTCCGGCAAACCTGGACGCCGTTTGTGGCTGTGCTGTTCTGGTTGCCGCTGCCCTGGCTGGGGTTTGATCCGCTGATGGTAATGACGATGCAGATGATCAGCCTGTTTTATCAATTGTTCTTGCACACACAACTGGTGCCTGCGCTGGGCCCGCTGGAGTGGGTGTTCAACACGCCACAGCATCATCGTTTGCATCATGCGGTGAATGCGCCGTATGTGGACCGCAATTTCGGTGGCATCCTGATTATCTGGGACCGTCTGTTCGGCACCTTTGCCGCCGAGCAAGCGCAAGAGCCGCCACGCTTTGGCATCCGCCCTGATCTGGTCAGCTACAACCCGGTCACGGTGGCTTTTCATGAGTGGGTGCGGTTGCTGAAAAAGTGGATGGCGCTGCCGTCGCGGGACGGTGGCTCGGTGCCGGATTAGCCCCGTCACGGCCTCATGATCGCGCTGTGAAAATGCCCTTCGATGCGCAAAGCAGACACGCTGCGCGCGGGGTGCCCGGAAACGCCGCCAGCGCACAGCGAAAGCAAATCACTTGGCAGCTTGCTGAAAAACGCCCATCCGGGCTTTTTCAGCCCGCGATTGCGGCACCTGTCCGGATTCGCTCTACGCTGAATCGATCACTCAAGCGTGATTGATTCGCGACCCGGCCATCCTTGGC
>JAUXNL010000497.1 GCA_030684415.1 Moraxellaceae bacterium
GGGTGAACTTCACCGCATTGGTGAGCAGGTTCAGTAAAATCTGCCGCAGTCGGGCCGCATCGCCCCGCAGCCGATGCGGCGCGGCCAGGGTATGGCGCAGCGCCAGACCTTTGGCCGCCGCGCTTGGCTGCACCAGCGCGAGTACCTGTCCCACTTCCGCATGCAGGTCGAACACCACCGGCTCCAGCTCCATGCGGCCGGCCTCGATCTTGGAGAAATCCAGAAAATCGTTGAGCAGATGCAGCAGGGATTCGCCGGATTGGCGGGCGAGTTCGGCGAATTGACGCTTGCTCTCGTCCAGCGGTCCGTCGAGCAGCAGTCCCGTGAAGCCGAGGAGGCCATTCAGCGGGGTGCGGATTTCGTGGCTCATGGTGGCGAGAAATTCGGTCTTGGCGCGATCGGCCGACTCGGCCCGGATGCGGTCGGTGATGTCCTCCGCCACCACCAGGCCATACAGGTAGGCGCCCTCCTGATCGCGCACCGCGCTGAGGGTGACCCGCAGCCAGACCGCATGGCCGAGCTTGTGCGGAAACCGCCGTTCGATCTTCACCCAGGGCACTTCGCCCCGGCGTAGCCGCTCATGCTCAATCAGGTCCGGCTCGCGGTCCTCGGGATAGATGAGCTGGCAGAAGTGCTGACCGAGGAGCTCGTCCTCCGTAAAGCCCAGGAGTTGGCAGAACTTGCGATTGATGCGCAGCAGGTGGCCCTCGGCCGATAGATGCGCGAGCCCCACCGCGGCCTGCTCGAACGCGGCCGCCAGCGCGCGCTCGCTCTGGCGCAGGGCGAGCTCTGCTCGCTTGCGCTCGGTAATGTCCGAGAAGAGCGCGGTGCACTCCCCGCGCTGATGACTGTACACGAACACGTCGAACCACTGGCCGCCTGGTGGCAGTCCTGTCTCGAGCTGGTCCTGGCTGCCCTGCAGTGCCACCCGGGCGAAGCGCGGGATCAGGTCGAGGCTCGGGTCCAGGCGGCCGAGGAAGACCTCCGTCAGGCGCTTGCCGACGATATCGGCCTGCGATAATCCCAGCATCTTTTCATAGGCCGCATTGACGGCAATATGGCTGAAATCCACCGGCAGGCCGGCCGCGTCCGTGATGAGACGGTAGTGTGCGACGGCGTTGAGCTTGTTGTTGAACAGCGCGGTATAACGCTGCTCGCTCTCGGCCAGTGCCGATTGCACCCGCTTCAGGTCGTCGATATCGGTGCAGATGCCGAACCAGCGCATGACGGCGCCGGCCTCATCACGCAGGGGGAGGCCGCGGGCGTGAAACCAGCGGTAGACGCCGTCGTGGCGGCGGATGCGGAGTTCAATTTCATAGTCACGCTGTGCGGTATGGGCGCTGTGCCAGATGGCGGCCGCCTCTGCGCGGTCGTCGGGGTGCAGCACGGTTAGCCAGCCCTTCCCCTGCAGGGTGCCCGGGTCCACGCCGGTGTAATACAGCCATTGCATGCTGTGAAAATCCGTGCGCCCGTCGGCCTGCGCCGTCCACACCAGGCCGGGCAGGCCCGCGACCATCTGGCTCAGCTCATGCTCGCGCTGGCTGAGCTGCTGCTCCAGCCGCACGCGGTCGCTGATATCACGGAAGACGACGGCAAAGCGTCCGGGCTGGGGGCAGTAGCAGTACAGCTCGTAGTGCCGGCCGGTATCGATGCTGAAGCTGATGAAGTGTTTGGCCC
>JAUXNL010000498.1 GCA_030684415.1 Moraxellaceae bacterium
TCAACTGGCCAGGCGCCATCGTGCTGACCGCTACACCGATCGCTGCTGCCATCCTTGTTCCTTGGTATGCCTTCACATCTGGATTCACCACGGCCGCTTGGGTCTCCCTGATTGTTTTGCTCTGGTGTAACGGTCTTTCGATTACGGGCGGCTATCACCGACTCTGGGCGCACCGTGCTTATGAAGCCCACTGGAGTCTGCGCATTTTCTTCATGTTGTTCGGCGCCATGGCGATCCAGAACAGCATTCTGGTGTGGGCCTCCGGGCATCGCACCCATCACCGCCATGTCGACACGGTGGAAAAAGACCCCTACTCCATCAACCGCGGGTTCTGGTTTGCCCATATCGGCTGGATGCTGCGCAAGTACGAATCCGGCAAAGAAGATTTCAGCAACGCAAGCGATCTGCTCAACGACAAGATCGTGATGTTCCAGCACAACTACTACATTCCCATCGTGCTCGTGATGAATATCGCGCTGCCGCTCGCGCTGGGCTGGATGCTCGGTGACATCTGGGGCGTGTTCCTGCTGGGTGGCCTGCTCCGTCTCGTGATCAGCCATCACGTCACGTTCTTCATCAATTCACTCGCCCACATGTGGGGTTCGCGCCCCTACACCGAAGAAAACACGGCGCGCGATAACCCGCTGCTCGCACTCGTGACCTACGGTGAGGGCTACCACAACTACCACCACATTTTTCAGTACGACTACCGCAACGGCGTGAAGTGGTGGCAGTTCGATCCCACCAAATGGCTGATTCTGTCGCTCTCCTGGGTGGGCATTACGCGCAACCTCAAGCGCTGCTCCGACTTTGCCATCCAGAAGGCGCAGCTCACCATGCAGTTCAAGCGTGCGCAGGAACAGTTGGCGCAGCGCCCGGCCGACAGCCGCGTCGAAGCCCTCAAGGCACGCATGGCCGCCGAATACGAAACTTTCACGGTCGCCATGCAGGAATGGGGCAAGCTGAAAGAAGAGTGGTATGCAGAAAAGAAAGCCAGCCTGCAGCAAAAGTGGGAAGAAGCCAGCTTCAGCACCCGTTTCAAGGAAATCGAATACCGCCTGAAAATGCAGCGCAAGCGCATGCAGCTGCTGCTCGATCAGGCCAAGATGGCGGCGCGCTCACCTGCGGCCATCTGAGTGTCTGTGCACTCTGGAAAAGGCCGGCATTAGCGCCGGCCTTTTTTATGGCGGCGAGTGGCGATAGTGCGTGCCACTGACGCGCCTTCATCACCGGCATCAACATCAGCACATTTTTACGCC
>JAUXNL010000504.1 GCA_030684415.1 Moraxellaceae bacterium
CTGCCCTTGTACGCCGAGCCCGCGCAGCGTTACTGCCCGGCAGGTGTGTACGAAATCGTGGAAACCGAAGCCGGCGACAAACGTTTCCAGATCAATGCGCAGAACTGTGTGCACTGCAAGACCTGCGACATCAAGGACCCTGCCCAGAACATCAATTGGGTAGTGCCGGAAGGCACGGGTGGCCCCACCTACCCGAACATGTGACTAGGCCCGAACATGTGATCAGGTCAGTGAAAGATGAAAAAGCCGGCAACTGCCGGCTTTTTCACATCCGCCAGTGGAGTATTCTTCACGCATCGTACGTTGGCCTTGCACTCGCGCCATCTTCATTTACGGAGCCCATCCCATGTCCCTGTATTCCCGTCATGTGTTTCCGCATCTGCTCGAATGGATCATGACGCAGCCCTCTTTTCTGGCGGCACGGGCCGAGTTGTTGGCCACGGTTGAAGGTGATGCACTGGAAATCGGCTTTGGCACGGGCATCAATCTGGAGTACTACCCCGATACGGTGGACAACCTCACCACGGTTGACGTGAATCCCGGCGTGCAAAAGCTGGCCAGAAAACGGCTGGCGCAAAGCCGACTGCCGGTGAAGTTCGCCTTGATCAGCGGGGAAAGCCTGCCCATGGCAGACAACAGTTATGACGCGGTCATTTCCACGTGGACGCTTTGCAGCATTCCCGATGTCAAAAGTGCACTGCGTGAAATTCGCCGTGTGCTCAAACCCGAGGGGCGTTTTTATTTCGTGGAGCATGGCCTGCACCCGGACCCTGCCATCCAGAAATGGCAGCACCGTCTGACCCCCGTGCAAAAAGTGATTGCGGATGGCTGCCATCTTGATCGCGACACACTCAAGCTGATTGCCGAGGCAGGCATGTCGCTCGACAATTATCGCCAGTTCGAAGCAGAAGGCTTGCCCAAGGTGGGCGCCTTCATGACACTGGGTGTCGCTCGCAAGTAAGCACCGTGCAATAAAAAACCGGGCAATGCCCGGTTTTTTATTGCCACTACAAGAGATGCTGGATAATCACGCGCACCTTGAATTCGCCGAAAAGCCTGCCGATTGAGTCAAAGGCTTCGGCAGGACACTCCTGCGCATCACGAATAAGTGGCGCTTTACTGCGACAATGAAAACCGCCCTGAGACTCCGCCATCCTGACGGCGTTCCACCTGAGCCTCTTCAATTTTTACGCCCTGAGCAGCCAGTTGGGCGAGCCAGCCCGCCATCGCATTGAAATCCGCACGCTCAATCCAGATACGCACCGCACTTTCACCTTGCGGCTCCACGCGGCTCAGCGTGAGGCCACTGCTGCCCGCCAGAGAGTTGGCCGCGCCCAACACAGAACCACCCGCCAATACCGGGCGTTTCTGCACATGCCGGGCACTGTCCTGTATCCAGAGCTGCAACTGACGATTATTTTCGTACTCCGCCTGCGCGCGCAGCGCCGCTTTGTGCGAAGGCTGCCATAGCCCGAAGAAAAGCAGCAGAAGCCCGAGCACGGCCCCCAGTATCTGCAGAGCGAGTTGGTCTCGTGGCGCCAGTTGTCGCCAACGAGCCTGCCAGGGCGCCAGCGAACGCGAAAACTCTTGTTGCAGTGATTGGAAAAAAGCACTCATGCGCCATTCTCCTGCACCCGCAGACGTCCCCGGATGGCGCCATTACTGACGGCATTCGCCGACACGATTTCCGTGCTCAGGCCCTGCCCTTCCAGACGACTCTTGAGTGCATCGATTTCCGTGATACCACGGGCCTCGACATCCAGCGTGAAGGTTCCTGCGGCAAAATCTACCCGCTGGGTATTGAGACCACTGCCCTGCATGGCCTCTGCAATCCGGGTCAGCACCGGCAAAGAATTACCTGTGGCACTGGCACTACCAAGGTGGGCATTCATTTGCCGGCGTAAATCCGTAATCCGCCGCTCTTCAGGAAACAACTGCCGGTAAGTGGCCGTTGCCACTTCACGAGCCTTGAGCGACTGATGACGAAAATAAAAGTAGCGGCTCCACTCGGACACCAGTTGCACAGAAAAAGCGAGCAGCAAAAACATGGCCGCTATCCGCAATGGGCGCGGCAATAAGCTGCGCTCACCGGAGAAATCGTTTTGCAGGAACGAGGCTGGATGGCGCAGCCAGTTTTCCTGAGTAAGTCGCGCTGATATGTCCTGTTCAGCAGCGTCCACCGGAACGCAGATGATGTCATGCGCCGAACACCACGACGAAACAGTGGTCGCAATACTGACATCGTCATCGGCCATGATCAGCAACTGCAATTGTGAGGGCGCCCCACGGCCTTCATCCATCTGCTCTTTGAGGGCCGCCGCCAGCAACAACTCAGGAGCGGCCTCCAGTGAAGCCCCGGCCAACATTCCGGTACGCAAGGTGGAGGTCGTCATGCCGTCGGGATTGACCGCGCACGACAACACCCAGCCATCGGCAGGTACCGGAAGCAACATCAGGTCGGGCAACAAGGCCTGCATGCGCCAGCCGGCTTCGCGGCACTGGCGCATGAGCGTATCCAGATAATCCTTGGCGACCGCGATCAATGGCGTATTGCCCTGCGCGTCTGCCTCGCCGGCAACCACTTGCAGGTTTTCAACATCCTCAGCCGCTTGCTCTTCAATCAGCCAGGCCAACGCCTCACTCGCCAACCGGCGCTGCTTGGCGGAAAGCGTGGCATGTGTGAAAAGGCAACGTGCGCTCGGAATGAAAACGCTGACATCCGCCGCCGGATATTTTTCTGTCAGCGTGGCGAATGTATGACGACCCAGAGGGCTGACTTTGCCCTCTTCAAGCCGCCAGGCCTGTGCGCCGTCATCAGGGCCGGCCAGGTCGTCAAGCTGGAGATAAAGTGTGTCCATCAAAGGGCATCCGTGGAAATCGAGGCCGGTACAACCAGCTCAGGGGCGCGGGTTTGGGCGCGCGCAAATTTCTGGCTGTAGTCACGGGCAATCGTCCGGAGTGTACCGGAATCGTCACGGGCGAGCATGGCCACCAGCACACTGTGGCGCCCCCCGATAGTGGCATCGACCATCAACTGGAAGTGACCGGTCTTGACCGTCAACTGTGATTGCAAAAGGGTTTTCTGGGC
>JAUXNL010000505.1 GCA_030684415.1 Moraxellaceae bacterium
CGGTGAAAAACGGCTGGCGCCCTGTGCTGGCGGGCCGGCAGGAAGACAAAGTGCGGCCCATCGCCAAGCGTCTGGGCCTGGACTACCGCGTTTTTGATCTGACTGATCCAGAGACGATTGCCTCACAGCTGTCCGGCATGAAACTCGTCATGCATTGTGCCGGCCCGTTCTCTGCCACATCGGCTCCCATGCTAGCCGCCTGCCTGGAAGCTGGCGCCGACTATCTGGATGTAACGGGTGAGATTGCTGTTTTTGAACATGCACACGGCCTTGCCGACGACATCCGGCGTGCCGGCATCGTGGCGTGCCCCGGTGTCGGCTTTGATGTCATTCCCACCGATTGCGTAGCCGCCGCGCTGCATCGCGCCCTGCCCGATGCTACACAACTGGCCCTCGGGTTTGACACGGCATCACACATGTCGCCGGGCACGGCCAAAACCGCGATTGAATGGATGGGCATGAGCGGCCAGGCACGCCGCCGCCACCAGATCATTACCGTGCCGCAGGCATGGAAAATACGACGCATCAACTTCGGTGCCGGCACCAAGACCGCCATGACCATTCCCTGGGGCGATGTCTCTACCGCCTGGCATACCACCGGCATTCCTGATATCGAAGTTTACCTTCCCGTGCCGCTGCCCCTGCTGGCCGGCGCAAAATCGGCAAATTATCTCGGGCCGTTGCTGCGCAGCCATTTTGTGCAGCGCACTCTGAAAAAGCTGGTGGATCGTTTTGTCACCGGCCCGGATGAGCATCAGCGTGCCGCTTCATGCACACATGTATGGGGCGAGGCCCGGAATGCTCAAGGAGTCACTGTCACCGCGAGGGTGCGTACCGCACATGTTTATGAACTGACGGTGACCGGCGCCATGGCCATGATTGAACGCTTGCTGGAGGATCGCCCGTTACCCGGTTGCTACACTCCGGGTCGGCTGATGGGCCCGGAGTTCGTTTGCACACTGGAAGGCTCTGGCCCGATGGAAATCAGTCGCGATTGAAGGCGCTCTGAAAAACTGCCTTTCCGTGCATGAATGACATTTTGCCGTCGTCTTTCAGGAGTTTTCCGGCAGGATTCTTCCGGGAGGTTCAGGGCATTGTCAGAGGCAGTGCGTTGATGACACCGGCAAACAGCACCACAAAACCTCCAATTTCCGACACGATCAATGCCCACATGAAACCCTGGATCATGAGCCCGGGCAGCGTCATCGGACCCAACCGGTGCGGTCGTGCCAGCTGGTTTTCCGTGTCACGCATAAAACCATGGACCACATAGGTGAAGATGGCGGCCGCGAAGAACAGCAACGGGAAGGCCGTGGCCCAGAAATTCACCCGCTCACTCCAGGCACTGAGATCGGCAAAGACGGCCAGCAACATCGCTGCAAAGGCATAGAGCAATGAGGTGCGGTGCGCGATGTTGACGTAATACGGTGCTTCCGCCTTTTCGCTTTTCATCATGGCCAGGTATTTCCACACACCGGTCAGAAGACCGGTCAGAAAGAAAACACCCGCGGCCAGAATGGCCAGCACCACGGCGGGCTCAAGCGCAAGATCCAGATCCATTTCGTTACCTTTCTTGTTGTGATGGCTTGCCGGAAAGCTGCCGGCACGCCGTTATGCACAGTGGTTCGTCAGCGTCAGCCGGTGGCCATTATCAATGCCCCGCTGAAAACCCGGCTGGGCTGCCCGCAGCCTCAGCTCTTTCATGGAAACAGCTGAGGAATCAGCCCCTTCGAACAAGGCTCTGCTGAACCTGTCGAAGCCGGGAAAGCAGCTTTCAGCCATCTGCCAAGCCCGGGCTCTGAACATATCCGTTGTTAGCCGCTTGGCGAAAGTGGCCGGCCGGAATTTTTACCGGCAGCACGTCAGGCAATCTCCTTCGAAGCGCCGCAAGTAACGCAGTGGCATGGCCATGCTCAAACGCCACGACCGGCTTTCATCGTCGGCGGTCAAAGTGCCACAATCGAACGCGCCATGCCTTGCCGCACATCGGCACCCACTGGTTTCTGGTAAAGCCCCAGCCCGAACTCCGGCAGGATCGCGAACAAGTGATCAAAAATGTCGGCCTGCACATTCTCGTAACTCACCCAGGCGGTATCCGCTGTAAAACAATAGAGTTCAAGAGGGATGCCCTCTCCTTCCGTGGCCAGTTGCCGCACCATGCAGGTCATGTCGTGGTGAATGTCGGGATGCCCCTCCAGATAGGCCTGAACGTACGCGCGGAAGGTCCCGAGGTTGGTCAGCCGGCGCCGGTTCACGGCCTCATCCCCCGCATCGCCCAGTGCGGCATTCCATTCGCCAACAGCATCCTGCTTCTGCTGCAGGTAAGTGTCGAGACGCCGGAAGCGATGCAAGGCATGGATGTCTTCATCGCTCAGGAAATGTACCGTGGCCGCATCGATGAACAGGGCGCGCTTGATGCGTCGTCCACCTGAGTCAAACATACCGCGCCAGTTGCGAAATGATTCGTTGATGAGCCGCCAGGTCGGAATCGTGGTGATGGTACTGTCCCAGTTGCGCACTTTTACAGTGTGCAGGCTGATGTCCATCACCTCGCCATCCGCACTGGCAGACGGCATCTCAATCCAGTCGCCCACACGCAACATCTCGTTAGAGCTGATCTGCACGCTGGCCACAAAGCCGAGCAACGTATCTTTGAAAATCAGCAGCAATACCGCCGACAGAGCCCCGAGCCCGGACAGCAGCATCAATGGCGAACGGTTGATGAGCAACGCAACCATCACAATGCCACCCACCACATAAAGAATGATTTTCAAAAGCTGGATGTAGCCTTTGACCGGTACGGTGCTGTCGGCGCCATGCGGCGCCAGCTCCTGCACGGCCGAGAGCCCAGCACCGAGGGCACGAATACCGAAATACAGCGTGCCGGCCATGGCCACATTGCCGATCAGTTGCTCGACGCGCGCCGTGATGTCAGGCACAACGCCGATGCCGAACTGCACGATCAGCGTCGGCACCAGATGCGCCAGATGACGGAAAGCACCGCTCTGATAAAGCACGTCGTCCCATTTCCACTCGCTGCGCTCGGTCAGTTTGCGCAAGAGTCGCAGGCCCACTAGTCGCACCACCAGATCAGCCATCCAGGCCAGCAACAACAGCAGAAAAATTCCGATGATCATGTCGGCCCATGGATGGGCCAGCAGACCAGAAAACCAGTTGTTCATGGGCATGTCCTGTGCGGAATCGACACCGCTAGCAAGCGGCTTGAAAAGCGTTTCAGCCGTTTGTTGACGACCAAGGAGATCGGGCTGCATATCCATCAGGGCCGAGTGACTGACGCCTCGTGGCGCCATTCCGGGCTGCCGCCACTATTGATGACGGGGTAAAAAGCCAGGAAGACACCCTGCGCCCGCCATCAACGCAAGGCCCGTCTTCGGGCAGACAGCAACAGACGAAAGATCAGAAAATGGTCGGCCACGAGCGCGGCATTATCACAAGGCTTGCCAGCCAGACCTGCCGCCACACTGTGGCAGTGCTGTAAGCAACCACGCCACCTGCGAAGGTCAGACCTGCTGGCGCAGCGCCATGTCGAGGGTCATGTCCGCCAGCGCGTCCAGAGAAAGCGGGCCGTTGCGCTTGTACCACATGCGCGTCCAGCCGATGGCGCCGCCAATCAAGCGTCGCCAGATAAAGGCATCGTGGGGCACTGCCCCTTCTCCACGCAGTTCCTCCAGCACCTGCAACCACAGCGCTTCATAACGCTCACGCATGGCCAGCAGGAGTTGCTGGCGCTCGGCCGACAGCGCATTCCACTCATACACCAGCACCGACATTGCATCGCCGGTATCACCGTTGATGGACTCCAGCTCGGCGCGAATCAGACCGCGCAGTCGTTCCCGGGGCGTGCAGCCGCAGGCCACCGCCTGCTCCATGCGCGCAAAGTTGAAATGGATGGCCTCCTCCATGACCGCGCAGAGGATGTCTTCCTTGGTCTTGAAATGATGGAACAGACTGCCGGACTGGATGCCGACCACGCGCGCCAGATCACGCACCGTGGTGCGCTCGTAGCCCTGGGTACAGAAAAGATGCGCCGCCGCCCGCAGCACGCGGCCACGCGGACTGTCGTCGAGCCCGCCCATTTGCGGAATGTCCGCCAGGCATTGCAGGACTGGTGCATCCATAAGTCTTCCCTCGGTCACTCGGTGCCGGTGTCAGGGGCGTCGGCATCGGTATCGGCGCGCGATTGTGGCGGAGCGCCCGGGTCCGGGCCAGCCAGTGCAGGCCTGCCGGACAGGCACAGTGGCAGACGCTTGGCGCCGTCTTGCCATGAAAAGTCTGACCGCAAGGCGGGCAAGCCATAGCGTGCTCCGGTGGCCATGCTGCCTCATGCCCAGCCAAAAACCAAGCGCTTGCTTTGTTTTAGGAGCGGCAGTAAGGTTGGCCGCAGTTTTGACTACAGGGTTGTCTGTCATGCCTGAGCTTTCCCGTCCTGTCCGTATCGGCTGCGCATCCGGCTTCTGGGGCGACACCAACACCGCCGCCTTCCAGCTCGTCAAAATGGCCGACATCGACTACCTCGTGTTCGATTACCTGGCCGAAGTCACCATGTCGATCATGGCAGCCGCCCGCCTGAAAGACCCGCAGGCCGGCTACGCGACTGACTTTGTGACCCGCGTGATGGCCCCGCTCATCCGCGACATCGCCGACAAGAAAATCAAGGTCGTGAGCAACGCTGGCGGCGTCAATCCGCTTGCCTGCCGCGATGCGCTGAACAAGGTGATCGCCGACGCCGGCCTGACGCTGAAAGTGGCCGTGGTACTGGGCGATGACCTCAGCCCCCGGCAGCAGGAATTCCGCGACGCCGGCACGACCGAAATGTTCACGGGCGCGGCCATGCCGACACAGTTGGCCAGCATGAACGCCTACCTCGGCGCCGTGGGCGTGCGTGATGCACTGGCGGCCGGTGCCGACATCGTCATCACCGGGCGCGTAGTGGATTCGGCCGTGGTCATCGGCCCACTGCTGCATGAGTTCGGCTGGGCACTGGACGACTACGACAAGCTCGGTCAGGCCGCCCTCGCCGGCCACATCATCGAATGCGGCGCCCAGTGCACCGGTGGCAATTTCACCGACTGGGAAAGCGTGCCGGGTTACGAAAACATGGGCTTCCCGATTGTGGAAGTGAATGCCGACTCAAGCTTTGTGGTGACCAAGCCGAACGGCACCGGTGGTCTGGTGTCCCCGGCCACGGTGGGCGAGCAGATTGTTTATGAAATCGGCGATCCGCAGTCCTACCTGCTGCCCGATGTCACGGCAGATTTCTCGCAGGTGCAGCTCGAGCAAATTGGCGAAAACCAGGTGCGCGTCACGGGTGCCCGTGGCCGCGCACCAACCGACAGCTACAAGGTCAGCGCCACATACGCCGACGGCCACCGTGTCACGGTGAGCTTCATGATCGGCGGCATCGACGCCAAGAAAAAAGGCGAGCGGGTCAGCGCCGCCATCCTCACCAAGTGCGAGCGCGTATTGATGATGCGAGGCGCACCGGGCTTTACCGGCAAATCGGTGGAAATTCTCGGCACTGAATCCACTTACGGCCCGCATGGCCGCCATCACGACGCGCGCGAAGTCATCGTGAAAATGGCCGTCACCCATCCGGTGAAAGAAGCCTGTCTGTTCTTTGCATCTGAAATCGCGCAAGCCGCCACCGGCATGGCCCCCGGCCTCAGTGGCATTGTCGGCGGACGGCCAAAGGCATCTCCCGTGGTCAAGCTATGGTCTTGCCTGGTGAAAAAAGACAACGTGGCCGTCAGCATCGACATCGATGGCGAACGCCGTGCCGTGGAAATTCCGCTGGCCAGCTCCGCACCAGTGGCGCCGCTCGCAGCGGGCACCGCTGCCGTGTTGGACGGCAGCGAAATTGAAGTGCCGCTGGTGAAACTGGCCTGGGCCCGCAGCGGCGACAAAGGTAACGCCTCGAATATCGGTGTCATCGCCCGGCGCCCGGAATACCTGCCCTATATCCGCCACGCCCTCACAGAAAAAAGTGTGGCTGATTACATGGCGCATGTGCTGGACGGCAGTAACAGTGTCGTCAGTCGCTACGAATTGCCGGGCATGCAGGCACTGAACTTCCTGCTCACCAATGCACTGGGTGGCGGCGGCATGGCCAGCCTGCGCATCGATCCGCAGGGCAAGGCGTTTGGTCAGCAATTGCTGGAAATGCCGGTGAAAGTGCCAGCTTCGCTGCTGAACTGATACTGGCCTTCCCCCTCCGGGACAAGAGGAAACCACTGCGGATGCTCCGACCTCGAAACAGGGGCAGGCATCGGGAATGAAAGCGCCTTCTCTCCCCGTGCGTGGGGAGAGGGTCAAGGTGAGGGGAAATCGCCAAAGTCCCTTTTTGTCAGCTTGCTGGAAAATGCTTTTCAGAAAGCGGTTAAGCCCAGCCCTCTCCGTGCCGACACGGAGAGCGAGAAACTCCAGAACTCAAGGAAGCCGAACATGAAATACCAGTCGCAATTCCGTTCCGATGCCTTCAAGGACAAAGTGATCATCGTCACTGGCGGTGGTTCGGGCATCGGCCGCTGCACCGCGCATGAACTCGTCGCGCTGGGAGCCAACGTCATCATCACCGGCCGCAAACAGGAAAAGCTGGATCATGTGGCCGCGGAAATTGCAGAGGACGGCGGCACCGTCACCACACTGGTCTGTGACATCCGCAATGAAGAACAGGTGAAAGCCACGATTGCCGCCGTGCTCGAAAAATTCGGCCGCCTCGATGGTCTCGTCAACAATGCCGGTGGGCAGTTTCCCGCCCCACTCAGCATGATTTCTGCCAACGGCTTTGAAGCCGTGGTGCGCAACAACCTGTTCGGCAGCTTCCTGATGATGCGCGAAGCGTATAACCAGTGGATGCAGGAGCATGGCGGCAGCATCGTTAACATGACCGCCGACATGTGGGGCGGCATGCCCGGCATGGGACATTCCGGTGCCGCCCGAGCTGGCGTCGACAACCTCACCAAAACTGCTGCCGTGGAATGGGCCAAGTCCGGCGTACGCGTCAATGCCGTTGCACCGGGCTGGATCATGTCGTCCGGCATGGACACCTATCAGGGCGACTTCGCCAAGACCGTGATCCCCATGCTCGCCACCAAAGCCCCGCTGAAACGTATGGGCACAGAATCGGAAGTCTCCAGCGTAATTTGCTTCCTGCTCTCCCAAGGTGCGGCGTATGTATCCGGCGTCACCGTACGTATTGATGGTGCTGCATCGCTGGGCACCCCCATTTATGCACTGGTCGACCACAAAAACTCCGAGGCCTATAACGGCTTTCACCGGGCCTTCATTCCCGATGTGCTAAAGGATCTTTGAAGATGGCTGTCATCGAATCGTCTGTTGCTACCGGTAGCGCTGAATTTTCCGCAAATGTCGACGCGCTGGAAAAAACCATTGCAGAAATGCGCGCCATCCAGAAAAAGGTGGTGGACAAATCCTACGAAGCCAAGCCGAAATTCGACAAGCGCGGCCAGGTGCTGCCCCATGAGCGCATCCAGATGCTGCTCGATGCCGGCTCGCCCTTTGTCGAACTTTGCGGCCTTGCCGGCTATATGCAATACGACGACAAGGACGGCTCGGAAGCCGGCGGTGGCATCATCTCCGGCATCGGTTATGTCAGTGGCGTCCGCTGCCTGGTCACGGCCAGCAACAGCGCGATCAAGGGGGGCACCATTTCTCCTCCCGGTCTGCGTAAAACGCTGCGCCTGCAAGAGATTGCACTGGAAAACCGTCTGCCAGTGATTTCGCTGGTGGAGAGCGGAGGCGCCAACCTGAATTATGCCGGTGAAATTTTTGTGGAAGGCGCGCGCGGCTTTGCCAATCAGGCGCGGCTTTCGGCGGCCGGCATTCCGCAAGTCACCATCGTGCACGGTAACGCTACAGCAGGTGGCGCGTATCAGCCCGGCCTGTCGGATTACGTGATTCTGGTGCGCAAGCGCTCGCAAATGTTTTTGGCCGGCCCCCCCCTGCTGTTTGCCGCCACGGGTGAAGTGGCCACGGAAGAAGCCCTGGGCGGCGCCGAAATGCACGCGCAAGTGGCTGGCACGGGTGAATACCTGGCCGAAAACGATGCCGATGCCATTCGCATGGCACGCGATGTCGTCGCCATGCTGAACTGGAAAGAATCCACCGCCAGCCTTAACACCGCTTACAGCGAGCCGCTTTACCCGGCCGACGAACTGCCCGGCCTTGTGCCGTCAGATGCCAAAAAGCCTTTCGACATGAAGGAAGTGATTGCCCGGTTGGTCGACGGCTCCGATTTTCTCGAATTCAAGACCGAATACGACAACCAGACCGTCTGCGGCTGGGCGCGCATTGCCGGTTTTGTGGTCGGCATCATCACCAACAACGGCCCGATTACACCGCAAGGTGCCGCCAAGGCCTCGCAATTCATCCAGATGTGCGATCAGACAAAGCGCCCCCTGCTGTTCCTGCACAACACCACCGGCTTCATGGTCGGCACCGAGTCCGAGCAACATGGCGTGATCAAGCACGGCTCCAAGATGATTCAGGCCGTGGCCAACTGCCGCGTGCCGAAAATATCGCTGGTGGTCGGTGGTTCCTACGGTGCTGGCAACTACGCCATGTGTGGCCGCGGCCTGGACCCACGTTTCATTTTTGCCTGGCCCAACTCGCGTACGGCTGTGATGGGCGGCGCTCAGGCCGGCAAGGTGCTGCGCATCGTGACCGAGCAGAAGCAGAAAAAGGCCGGTATCGAGGTCAATCCGCAGATGCTCGACTTCATCGAGCAGAGCACCGCCGCCAAGCTGGATGAACAATCTACTGCCTTGTTCAATACCTCACGCCTCTTTGATGATGGTCTTATCGACCCGCGCGATTCGCGCAAGCTGCTGGTGTTCTTGCTGCAAACCATCGCCGAGGCGCAAGCCCGCGAGCTTCAGTCCACCAGCTTTGGCGTCGCCCGTTTTTGATGTTCAACCCCTTCTTGCTGTTGGCCGCAAGAAGAATACGGCTCCCGCGCAAGCGGGAGTGACCGGAAGGCGGATGAGGGGCTACTTCCCTTGCTATCGCTGCCTTTCACCCCAGCCCCCGTCTTTAGTAAAGGATGGGGAGAAAAACCAAGGAGAGCACAATGAAATTCACTCAAGAGCACGAAGAGCTCCGCCGTACCGCCAAAAACTTTGTCGAAAAAGAAATCAATCCGTATGTGCGGGAATGGGAAGAAAACGGCCCCTTCCCTGCCCATGCCCTGTTCAAGAAAATGGGTGACCTTGGACTGCTGGGCATCTGCAAGCCGGTCGAATTCGGCGGCATGGGCCTCGACTACTCTTACAACCTGGTGGTTGCCGATGAAATCGGCCGCGCCCTGTGTGGCGGCGTACCGCTGGCCATTGGTGTGCAGACGGACATGGCCACACCAGCCCTCGCCCGTTTCGGCTCCGATGAAATCAAGCGCGAATTTCTGGCGCCCGCGATTGCCGGTGATTTTGTGGCCGCCATTGCCGTCTCTGAGCCGCATGCCGGCTCCGACGTTGCCGCCATCAAGACGACAGCCAAGAAAGACGGCGATGATTACGTCATCAATGGCACCAAGATGTGGATTACCAACTCCACCCAGGCCGATTTCTTTTGCTTGCTGGCCAACACATCTGACGACAAGCCGCACTTCAACAAGTCGCTGATCGTCGTGCCGGCCAAAACACCAGGCATCACTTTCTCTGAAAAGCTCGACAAGCTCGGC
>JAUXNL010000166.1 GCA_030684415.1 Moraxellaceae bacterium
TGCACACGCTCATCCTGCCATCGGCTAGAATCGCCCCGCGCCTTGTCTGCTCCGGACAGGCACCTGCCGAGGCTGTCGTGAATGTCACTCCGTTCCCCCGTGATTGTTGCTCTGGACCATGCCCGTGCTGATGAGGCGCTCGCGCTTGCGGATCGTCTGTCGCCGGCGGACTGCCGTCTCAAGGTCGGCAAAGAGTTGTTCACGGTGGCGGGGCCGGTGGTGCTGCGCCAGCTTCATGAACGCGGTTTTGACGTTTTCCTCGACCTGAAATTTCACGACATTCCCAATACTGTTGCCGCTGCTGTTGCGGCGGCCGCTGATCAGGGCGTGTGGATGGTGAATGTCCACGCCTCCGGTGGCCGCCGAATGATGATGGCGGCTCGTGAGCGTCTGGAGCAGGCCGGGCACGCCACCCGCCTGATCGCGGTGACAGTGCTGACCAGCATGGAGCAGAGCGATCTGGCGGAAACCGGGCTGGATGTCGAGCCGCAGGTACAGGTACGGCGTCTGGCGGCGCTGACGGCCGACTGTGGACTGCATGGCGTCGTCTGCTCGGCGCAAGAGGCTGCCCTGTTGCGTGCCGAGCGCGGGCAGGACTTCTTGCTGGTCACGCCGGGTATCAGGCCAGCGGGCAGTGCGGCGGGCGATCAGCGCCGCATCATGACACCCCCTGAGGCGCAAACGGCAGGCGTGTCGTACATGGTCATCGGCCGGCCGATCACACAGGCCGCTGATCCGGCAGCCGCGCTGGCGGCCATCAATGCATCACTGGGTCTTTGAGTCATCGCGGACATCCATCCAGCAGACACATAACGCACTTCATTAGCCAAACAGGAGAACCCGGGCATGAGCAGCTATCAAGACAAGGTGGTCTGGATTACCGGCGCCTCCTCGGGCATTGGCGAAGCGCTGGCGCACGAGTTTGCGCGGCAAGGGGCGCGTCTGGTGCTGTCTGCACGGCGCGCCGATGTACTGGAGAAAGTGCGGGCTAGCTGTGCGCGCCCCGAGAGCCATCTGGTGCTGCCGCTCGACATGACGGATACCGAGGCGTTGCCGGTGCACGTCAATACGGTGCTCGAGCGCTGTGGGCATATTGATGTGTTGATCAACAATGCCGGCATCAGCCAGCGTTCGCTGGTGAAGGACACGGCGCTGGCCGTCGACCGGCGCATCATGGAGGTCGACTTCTTCGGGCCGGTCGCGCTGACCAAAGCCGTGCTGCCGCATATGCTCGCGCGTCGGCAAGGCCGGATTGCCGCGGTGTCGTCGGTGGTGGGGCTGGTGGCAACGCCCTATCGCTCGGCCTATGCCGCTGCCAAGCATGCGATTGCCGGGTTTTGTGATGCGCTGCGAGCAGAGGTGCATGATGACGGTATCGGGGTGTCGGTGATTTACCCGGGGTTTGTGCGCACGAATGTATCCCTCTCTGCATTGACGGCCGATGGGAGCGTGCATGGCGTTGTGGATGCGCAGCAGGAAACCGCGATGCCGGCCGATGTGTTTGCCCGCAAAGCGGTGGCCGCCCTCGCGCGTGGTGAAGATCGCATCATCATTGCGGGCAAGGAAAAACTGGCAGTCTATCTGGGGCGCTTATCTCCCGCGTTGCTGGCCCGTGTCATCCGCAAGGTCAGTGTTACCTGAGCCCATCTTGCTGGCCGAGGGTGTGATGTCCACCGCAAGCGCCAGACGGCTCTCCTGCATGACGTTGTGAGTACTGGCTGGTGGAGTTAGCGGCGCCTGCTGGTGAATCCAGCAGGCAAAAGGGGATACCGGATTGTCAGGCGCGGTTATCGCACCCGCGCCAGCCAAGGCGTATCAAGAGGGACGCAACTTTTACAAGGACATCCGTATGAGCATCTTTCAGCCCGGCCTGCTCAAGGGGCAAACCGCTTTCATCACTGGTGGCTCCAGTGGCATCAATTTTGGCATTGCCCGCCGCTATGCCGAGCATGGCGCGAATGTCGCCATCGTCGCCCGCAATCCTGAAAAGCTTGAAGCCGCACGTGCGGCGCTGGCAGACACCGGCGCCCGGATATTGGCGCTGTCGGCCGATGTGCGTGATTACGGCGCCATGGAAAATGCCGCTACTCAGACCCGCGAAGCCTTTGGCGAAATCGACATTGTACTGGCCGGGGCGGCCGGCAATTTCATGGCCCCGGCCGCCCAGATGAGTGCCAATGCCTTTGCCGCGGTCGTTGGCATAGACCTGCTGGGCACCTTCAACACCTTCCGCTCGACCATGGCACATCTGCGGCGCCCTGGTGCACGTGGCCTGGTGATTTCGGCACCGCAAGCGGTCAATCCGACCCCGATGCAAACGCATGTGTGTGCGGCAAAATCCGGTATCGAAGCGTTTATCAAAAGCGCGGCTATCGAGTGGGGGGCACTGGGCATGCGCATCAACGGCCTGTCGCCCGGAGGCGTGGAAGGCACAGAAGGTTTGCAGCGACTCTCAGCGGGCGGCCTCAACAACGAGTTTGCGGCCACCTTGCCGATTCCCCGCTATGCCACGGTGGATGAAATGGCCGACATGGCGCTTGTGCTGGTGTCACCTCTTTCCGCCTACATGACCGGGCATGTCGTTGCACTTGATGGCGGTATTTCACTGTTAGGGGGCTCGTACAGCATGGCGTGGTTGCGCGCACAGCAGGGCCGTTGAGTCGCTATCTACCGGGTCGTTGTCTTTGGCATTGCTCGCTTTGGGAGTGCCTGCGTCGGCAATGCCTGCCGGCTTTTCATCCGCCCGGCCGCATTGCCTTCACGAGAGGCACAGGCGAAAATCCGCGCCGTTTCAGGCCAACCGGTGTCCTTCGTGAACGCTCCTGCTTCCCCTGTGGTTTTTTACCCGGAATCTCTTGCCCGTATTGATGACGAGGCCGCCGAGCCCGTGCCGGATACCGGATTGGCGGAAGAGGAGGGCGCGGCGGCGGACAAAAAATCGCGTACCGCCTTCAACAAGCTGCAAAAACGCCTGCGCCGTCTTGTCGGTACGGCCATCACCGACTTCAACATGATCGAAGAAGGTGACAAGGTCATGGTGTGTCTGT
>JAUXNL010000517.1 GCA_030684415.1 Moraxellaceae bacterium
ATTGCCGATGTCATGCGCCAGACAGGCCACCTGCACAATCGCGCCGATATCCGTGGGATGGTTGTCGGCCGGTAGCAAGTCCTGCTGTTGCAGCATCAGGCCGACACGGTTGCCCAAGCTGCGCCCGACACTCGCCACTTCCAGCGAATGCGTCAGGCGATTGTGGATATGGTCGTTGACGGCGAGCGGATGCACTTGCGTCTTGCGCGCGAGCCGGCGAAAAGCGGTGGAAAACACCAGGCGATCATGGTCGATATGGAAATCGTTGCGCAGGCCGGTGTCGATATCGCTTTTGGCCACCGCCACGCCGGGCACGATCTGTCCGTTCTTGCGTTTGAAACGGCGGGTGGACAGCAGTTGCGACCACTGCATGCGAGAGACGCTCATGAGCACATCCAAAGACGGGATGCGGCGACAGTAGCGGATGCGTTTTGGCGGGACAAGGCGCTCACGCCGCGGATGCCCCGGGCGTGAGCAGAAAGGATTACCAGCTCAGCGGATTCCACCAGCGCTTTTCGGGAATGTGGTCGAGATCGACATCAGGCTCGCCACGCGACTCGCGGATTTCAGTTTCGCTGCGCAACTGTGTGACCTTGTCGGCCGTTGCATCGAGACTCTCGCGCAGCACCGGCTGGGCATCGGCATAAACATCAAACGGCGCCCAAGCGGGCTGCTCGTCAGCGAGGAAGACACGGCCCACCCCCATCACGCGGGTCAGGCGGATTTCAGTCAGCGCCTGACTTTCCGGCATCTGCTTTATCGGGCCGACCACGAGCATGGCGGAATCCTTGACCGGCTTTTTCGGGCCCGGATTTTCTTCGTCATACCGGAAGAAGTAGGTCTTGTTGCCTTCAAAAAACACATCCGCCTGGAAAATCGTTTTCAGGTAGAGCGGACCCAACGGGCGCTTGGCCGTGAAGTAATACTCACTGGCCGGCACTTCGAACCAGAAGTAGCTACCGCTCTTGAGTCCGGAGATGAACTGCCCGTTCAGGAAAAACCCCGGGGACTGCACTTCCTGGTCGCCCCAGGCTGACTGCGGGCGGAACACGTAGACAATGGCATTGCGCGAATCGGTGGGAATCAGCGGCTGGAACATCTTGCCCTTGGCCGGGAACATGAAGCTGCCCATGACCAGTGGCTTGAACGAGGTGGTGTCGATGATCGCGTCCAGCGTCTGGCGGCTCTGGGTGGCCGTCGGGCTGCTGGAGGGATGAATGATGTACTGGGGATTGCTGCAGGCCGTCATGACCAGCGCCAGTGCTGCAACGAACAGGGCCTTGGAATGCCGCATGTTCCGTTCTCCGTTTCTGATGCGTTTTTCTTGTTATGTGCCGTCGGTGGCGCCATGCAGGGCCGGTAGCACCGTCGGTCAGCCCGGCCAGTGGCGAAGGCTCCCGGGGCGAAGAATACCCTGAATACGCGCCGCTGCCACCGCCCATCTTGCCGTTATGCCATGGCGGCGCAGTCATACAGGCGAATCAGCGCGGAATGTCGAACTCGCAGGGCGTCTGGGCATGGGCCACGCAGGCCAGTATCTGCCCGTGGCGAGCATCGCCCGGGGTCAGGCAGTTGGGCTCATCCTGCTCGACACGGCCATGGCGCAACACCAGACGGCAGGAGCCGCAATGCCCCTGGCCGCAGGAGTGCGGCACCGGTATGCCGGCACGCAATGCCGCCGTCAACACAGACTCGCCAGCATTCTGCTGGGTGCGCCAGTGCGCGCGCCCCAGCAGGAGGCGCCGGCGCGCAAAGCGCAGCTTCTGCGGCACCAGACTACGCGGGGCCGTGCGCTGGGCATTCATCACGAAATGCTCGACGTGGATATCCGTCTCGGGAATGCCCTCCCCCACCAGCCCGATTTGCAGGGTATCGACCAGATTCTCTGAGCCACAAAGCCAGAACAGTGGCCGCTCCAGGCCAGCAGCCTCGGCCAATACCCGCTCGACACTGATCGGCGTTGCCGCTTCATCCCCTGCCGTTTTGGTAAAGAGCGGCGTCTGCCGAAAGTCAGCATGGGCGGTGAGCGCCTCCAGCTCATGCCGGAAAATCACCTGATCGGCATGACGGTGGTAATGCAGCAGACGGATGGGCCGGCCCGGCTGCTGCAAACGGCTGTTCTTGATAAGGCTGAAAAGCGGCGTGATGCCGGCACCACCTGCCACGCAGACCCAAGGGCGCGGCACATCCTCCGGCGCCAGACGGCTGGCACAGAAATCCCCCAGAGCACCGGAAATGCGGAAGCGCTCGCCCACGCGCAAGCTGCGATTGATGTGCTGGGAGATGCGCCCCCCAATGGTTTCGCGCACGGTCAGACGGTATTCGCTTTCATGCGGAGCCGACGACAGTGAATACGCCCGCACCAGCGCCACCGTACCAAAACGGAAACGTACCATGACGTACTGGCCCGCCTCGTAGGCCAGCGGCCTTTCAGGACGGAACACGACCGTGACCGTCTCCGGCGCTTCGCGGCGCAGGGCAAGAACAGTGGCCGTCTGCCAGTTCAGTTGAGTCATGAAATGCTGGCTGCTCTGATGGATGACCTGATATGTGGTCTAGTGAGTGAATGGTGGGTCACGCATGGTAGTGTCTTGCCCGGCGCGACGAAACCCCTGTGGCGTTTTGCCACTTTGTCTCACAATCGGCGCATGACCGCAGAGGCTTGGCTTGCCATACTCGCGGCGCCACCCCCATTTTCTGAAACCTGCTCCACCGGCTTTGATTGAGACGACGGAGCAGAGCTGGGCTGGAACCGACACCGGCACCGGAGTGGTGCTGGAGCGGCGCAGAGATTGAATGGCACTACAAGGCTTTCATCTTTGCCGCGTCACGGATTCACGATCCGGCCATCACGGGCCGGAAAGAGGCTGGCGGCGACAAGCCTGTCTGCCGGCGATCAACCGCAATGCCATCTTCACGATGGCGGCCACAGTGCCGAACGGAGTTTTTCATGCTGGATGAGCTCTTCCGCAACAACCGCGCCTGGGCGGACCGTATCAAGGCCGAAGAGCCGGATTTCTTTGAAAAGCTGGCCCACCAGCAAACCCCCGAGTTCCTCTGGATTGGCTGTGCCGATTCGCGGGTGCCGGCCAACGAGATCATGGGTCTGCTGCCCGGCGAGGTATTCGTTCACCGCAATGTTGCCAACCTTGTCATCCACACCGACATGAACTGTCTGGCCGTACTGCAATACGCGGTGGAAGTGCTCAAGGTGAAACACATTCTGGTGACCGGCCACTACGGCTGTGGCGGCGTACTGGCCGCCATGGAAAACCGCGAGTTCGGCCTGATCGACAACTGGCTGCGCCATATAAAGGATGTCTACCGGATCTATTCGGACGTGTTTGCCACGCTCTCTCCAGACAAACACTTCGATCTGCTTTGCGAGCTCAACGTCGCCGAGCAGGTCGCCAATGTCTGCCATACCACGATTGTGCAAAATGCCTGGAAGCGCGGCCAGCCGCTCTCGGTGCATGGCTTCATCTACAGTGTGCGCGATGGCCTGCTCAAGGATCTCGGCGTGAACTTCAACAATCTTGAGGGCATCGCACCGATCTACCAGATGCTGCGCCAGTCCGAGCATCTCAAGCGCAACTCAGACTGACCCCATGCCCAGCACACAGGAGCAAGACGCATGCGGATTGCCCTGATCGGCGCCGCCTTTTCCGCCGGGGGTGCTGACCCCGGGTGCCGACACGGGCCGCAGGCTTTTTACGAGCAGGAGTTCCGTGGCCTAAAGCGCCGCCTGCCGGGGCGCTTCCGCTGGGCCGGTATGATCCGCGAGCGCTCGCACCTGCCCCTGTTGCATCCTGCCGGCGTAGCCGGACTGGCGGATAGCAGCCACCGGCTTGCGGCGGCCGTGGCGCGCCAGCGCCAAGGCGCCGTGCTACCAGTAGTCATTGGCGGTGATCATTCTTGCGCCATCGGCACCTGGGCCGGCATTGCCGCCGGCAGCCGGCGCCCGCTCGGCCTGCTCTGGATTGACGCCCACCTCGACAGCCATACGCCGGAGACCTCCGCCAGCCATCGCCTGCATGGCATGCCGCTGGCCGTCCTGCTGGGGGAAGGTGACCCTGAGCTGCTCGCCGTTGGCCGTCACACGCCCCTCATTGATCCGCGCTACTGCGCTGTCATCGGCGTGCGCAGTTTTGAACGCGGCGAACCGGAACGGCTACGCCGCCTCGGGGTGCGCTTTCATACCCGCCACGAGATCCGCCGACGCGGCCTCGGCCGTGTGCTGAACGAGGCATGGCGCCATGTCGCGGCGGCGCCGGGCGGTTTTGGCGTGAGTCTGGATCTCGATGTACTCGACCCCTTGCTGGCGCCCGGCGTCAGCGTGCCGGAACGACGCGGCCTGAATCCCCGCAAGCTCGCCCGGCTGCTGCGCCAGCAGCCCGCCAAGCACCGGCTGCGTGGACTGGAGCTCGCCGAGCTCAATCCACGTCGTGATCCGCAGGGACAGACGCGGCGTCTGCTGCCCATGTTGCTGGCGTCTCTGCTGCAATCACGCTGAGCGCGGGCAGCGATAGCACGAAACCCGGCGCCAGAGCCGAGGCGGCGCAGAGCGGCTCTGTCCGGCGGCGATGTCCGGGACACGCCCATAAAAAAACCCGGGGAAGCCCCGGGTTTTTCATGAAACCGCTACGCCATTACATGTTGGCAGGCGGATCGATACGGATTTCCACACGACGGTTCTGCGCGCGGCCGTTCTCGGTGGAGTTGTCGGCCACCGGCATGGACTTGCCATAACCCACGGCCTTGATGCGGCCACCGGCCACGCCACGGCTGATCAGGTACTGAGCCACGGAGTTGGCACGGTCTTGCGACAGCTTCATGTTGTAGTCGTCACGACCAACGTTGTCGGTATGGCCAGACACCACGAGAGTGGTCTTGTTGTATTCCTTGAGCACGTCGGCCACGCCATCCAGCACCGGGTAGAAGTCAGCCTTCACGCTGCTCTGGGCAGTGGCAAAGGTGATGTTGCCGGGCATCACCAGCGTGATCACGCCAGTCGCCTTGTCGCGCTGCACGCCAACACCGACACCGGCCAGACGATCACGCAGCTTCTTTTCCTGGTAGTCCATGTAGGCGCCAACACCGCCGCCAGCCACGCCGCCGATGGCAGCACCCTTGAGGGCCGCCTCTTTACGTTCTTGCTTGTTGTCACCGGTGGAGTAACCGATGGCGGCACCGGAGGCAACACCAATACCAGCACCAATGGCTGCTTTGCTGACCTGGCGCTCGCCGGTATAGGGGTTGGTGGTACAGGCCGAAAGGGCCACAGCGGCCACGAGGGCCGAAGCGAGGCGAATGCGCATGAGAATCTCCTTGAAACTTCAGACAGGGCGGGAGGCCCGGTGGCGCCCTTTGTAACAAAAGGGCGGTGGCAGTGAAACCCCGGATTACGCGGGCACAACAGTCATTTAAGACTGTTTTTTCAGTCCGGCATCACAGCAGCGGCGCCAGATAGCCCTGCGGATTTTTGCTGATGGCCACACTGAGCATGAAAGCGAACACCGCAAGGGCCAAAAAGAAGGCCAGTACCCGCACGCCCCAACTCTTGCCAAAGCGGAAGGCCATCATGCCCAGCATGATGTAAACGAACAATGCACCAATCTTGACCTGCACCCAG
Source organism: Moraxellaceae bacterium (assembly GCA_030684415.1). Taxonomy (GTDB): domain Bacteria; phylum Pseudomonadota; class Gammaproteobacteria; order Pseudomonadales; family Moraxellaceae; genus UBA2031. The sequence continues at coordinate 5,633 of JAUXNL010000517.1, forward strand.
AGCGGCAGGCTGCCGAGATAGCCGATCAGCACAAACGCCGAGATCAGCAGCACCGTATCAATGACATGCGGCAGGATACGCACCAGCTTGGCATTGAGCAGGCTGGACTCCTGCATCATCCACAAGCCGCGCAACAGGAAAAAAGCGCCACTGGCGAGTACGGCGGTCATGTGGAGGTGTTTGAAAATGGCGTAGGTGGTCATGGCAGGTTCCCGGTAAAAAAGCCGCGCCTTTGTCGCAGAATCACCGGTCGGGGTCAAACGGCTGTTACAGCGGCAGCGCATGGACAAAGCCGCCGGGCTTGCCCAAGATGGCGCCTCACCCCGACCCGCCCGCTGCCCCCCGAGAGATATTGTCAGCGCCATGACCCAGTTGTTCGAGAAAGTCCCCACTCCCTGTATCGGCATTTGCTCCACCACGTTTGGCGATACCGTCTGCCGTGGCTGCCGGCGCTATCTACATGAGGTGGTGGACTGGAACCGGTACAGCGATGCCGAAAAAATCCTCGTCTGGCAACGCCTGGACGCCCTGCTGGCGCAAGTACTCCCGGCCAGCTTCCGTATAGATGACGCCGCCCGGCTGGCGGAACGCCTGGCGCATTACCGCATTCCGCACCGCGAAAACGGCAGCCCTTGGGTCCACCTGCTGGCCCTGCTGAAAAATACCGCGCGACAGACGCCCGACCTGCGGGAATTCGGCGTTACCCGCCTCGACCGCCGCCCGCTCACACTCGCCCAGTTGCGCGACACGCTTTACGCCGAGCTGCATCAGTTGGCACAGGCCTATTACGACAAGGACTTCCTGCGCGCCGCCCAACTGGCCGCCAGCGAACAGCGGCCGTAGCGGCGCTGCTCAACTGGACAGCTCAGCCGGGCAGCCCGGCCGCTAAACCGAGGCGGCCAGTGCAAATAGCACTCACGGCCGTCAGTTGATGGCCAATGGGGATATGGCGGCTTTTCTTTGCAGAGGCGGCGAGCGCAGAGGTCGCCTCCGGCCACCCGGCTTTGCTATAGTCGCGCCCCGATGCGCCAGTGGCGAAACTGGTAGACGCGCTGGATTTAGGTTCCAGTCCTTCACAGGGTGTGGGTTCAAGTCCCTCCTGGCGCACCATACTCTTGATATGCTTCTTCGAACGTCCGCGAACGTTGCTAACGCGCGCGCCTCTAGCAGTTTGCTGAAAACACCCATCCCAGGCTTTTTCAGACCACGACTCCGGCACATATCCGGAATCACTCCACGCTGAATCTCTCAACACATGGCTTTTACCAAAGCAGAATTGGCATGCTCGCCGGCCGCTAATCCTGCCCATCGATATTGCGCGCCGCCTCACCCCGATTGACCAGGCCCAGTAACACTCCCAACGCCATGCCGGCGAGCAGACCAGAGAGATGCCCGGTGTTCGAAATCGGACCGAAAATCATGTCGAGCAGGCCGGTATACCCCAGCGCCAGCCAGCCGAGCATGAAACCGATGATTTCGCGGCGAACACGAAAGCCTGCCGCCGGATTGCACAAGGGATACATCCACAAATAGCCCAGCAGGCCGTAAATCACACCGGAAAGGCCGAGAAAATGGGGGCCGTACTGCAAGCCCTGCGCGGCATTGCTGACCAGTGCAATCACCACCGCCACCCCGAGCAGCCGAAGCCCGGACTGGCTGCGTTCGATCAACCCGCCGAACTCCCACCACCAGAGCAGATTGAACGCGATATGCATCAGCCCGGCATGCATCAGCGCAGGTGTCAGCAAGCGCCACCACTGCACACCGGTCTCCGCTAACACGGGCGGATAATGCAACGCGCCAAACACGGCATCGGGCTGCACGTTCAGCCCGATGAAAAGCACGACACAAAGAGCTGCCACCGCACGCGTCACCCGACCGCCACGCGCTAACCAGCCCGCCGCCGCAGACGGGCCCGCGGCGGCATAAACCGGCTCATCCTGGGCCTGCCCGCTTTGCCACGATGCCTGCCAATAACGCTCATCCTCAGGATTGCCGACAAACAGCTTCATTTCTTCCTGTGCGCGCGCGAAATCCTCTGCCAGTGCCAGCAGGATGACCGTGCCCTCGGCGCGCGCCTCTACATGATTGGCAATACCGATGCTGCGCAAATAATCACTCAAGGCGAGCGCGAGACGTTTCTCAGAAAAAGCGACCAGTTCCATCAGGGCTCCACAGGGGCGGCGACCATGGCGGCAAGACGTTGCCGCCGCGAGGCGTAATCCAGTCGGGCGAGCATACGGCAGGCGGCAAAGAAACGGGCGAAATCGCCGCCCTCCTGCTCCAGCAGGCGCGTAAAAAGCGGCACCAGCTCGTAATAATTGCTCACGGCATTCAGGCGGGCATTATTCAGGCCGTCAAACCATGCGTCATAGCCCGCATATCCGCCCCAGCGCTGTTTCAGCGCGGCATGGTCTGTGCGCAGGTCCGCGAAAATGGCCGCTTTGATGGCACGTTTGGCATCCGCTGTTGGTGCGGCGGCAAACTGCGCCGCAAGGCGATCCCGATGCGTCATGACCAATGCCACAAATTCTGCACGACGCGCGCGCGCCTGCTGCAAGCGCGCGATGTCCAGCGGATAACGGGCGCTGTAGCGCTGCAAACCGGCATCGGCTACAGCGACAGCGAAGCTTTCGTTGAACACCGTATCACCCGGGACAAACAGCACCTGATGCGCCAGCTCATGAAAAATCAG
>JAUXNL010000529.1 GCA_030684415.1 Moraxellaceae bacterium
AAAGCATTTTTCAGCAAGCTTTTAGCGCCGAGACCAAGGCATTTAATGCGTATCCCGGCGTTAGTGCCCGCCATAACCACTAAAGCGCTTAGACCGATTCTCCTCACGACATGGCAGGTGGATTCCGCTGTTCTAGGCTGAGGACATGCACGGCCCCGCCATGGAGGGAAATGCCTTGTCTGTCACCCGCAGCCGACTGCGGGCACATGCCATCGAGTGGCATGTTGCACCGCCCCCCGATACTGATGCGACTCATCGTGAGCACTTTCTTGAGCTGCAGCGGCGCTGCAACGCCGAACTTTGCCGGCATTCGGCACTGGTCCGCAATGTCTGGCTGGATGCGCTGGAGCAAGGCCGGCCAGCCCCCGAGGCCTTGCAGGCCAGCATGGGGCAGTTGGCGATCATGCTGCGACAACTGGTGCTGGCCCGCGAGGGTCATACGCTGGAACTGAGCCATCATGCCGAGCCGCCGGACTCTGTCCGGCTGCCCCTGCAGGGCAGTGCGGCGGTGGTGGTGTGTTTCGATGCCGCTGGGGTGCCATGGTGCCCACCTTTGCCCGGCATGGGCATGGGTGACCCTTACGTGCTGAGCGAGCAACTGTATAGCTGGTGGTCTGGCTGGCGGCAGCAATTCCCGGCGCTCGCGCAGCAGGATTGGGGGCTGCGGGCCGCATGGCCGGAAACACGGGCACTGTGTGCGCTGATCGACTGCGGCTACAACGCCGACGCAGGCGCTGCTGGCGCAAGGCCAGAAAGTAGTGAGGCAGGCGACGGCTCAGGGGGCTTGAGCCGTCATGCGGATGGCAATGCGAGTGGCGACTCAGATGGCGCTGCACATGGACTGGCCACTGCCTTGGGCACCATGCTGGCGCTCGAAAACAGCCTCAGTACGGATCTCTGGCAGCGACTGGGCCGCAGCCTGGCCCAGCATGGCGAGCGGATAGGAGCGATGCTGCCCGACGCCGGCTTTTTTGCCATCGCCGAAACCCATGCGCGCTTGCAAGCGCGTCATGGGCTTTATCTGCTGGAGGCGGCAAGCCTTGGCGACCAGTTGGATGAGCCGGTTTTCTTTCGCGCGGGTCTGCATGTGCTCGATCATCTGGAGCGGTTCTGGACGGCCCTCGCGGAAGCCGTCCAGCCGCGGCACTGATGGCGTGCCTGTTTGTTAACCGCTTGCTGAAAAACGCTCATCCCGGGCTTTTTCAGCCCGCTATTCCGGCACTTGTCCGGAATCGCTCCACACTGAATCCATCACGCAAGCGTGATGGATTTGCGACCCGGCCATCCTTGCTCGGGAAGCCGCTTGCTGAAAAATATTCTTCAGCAAGCGGCTAAGCCATACCGAGCCAACCGCGCGCACAAAAGGCTAGGCGGCGACAATCAGCCGCACGGCATGCGCCACCAGCTTTAATCCTTCCAGCGCAGACTCACCATCGCCCAGTCGCTTTTCCAGCGTGCGGATTTCTGCCGGACGCACGCCGGGATTCACTTCAGCCAGCGCCTGCAAGCGCGCAATTTCACCACCAAGATGTTCGCGCCAGCTCGTCAGCGCGGCCGTTCGTGCGGCCGGTAATTGTGTCTCGGCCAGCGTGGTCGCCAGACGTAAACACTTTTCCAGAACCTCTTGTTGCTGCTTGACCACTTGGCGTGCCACGGCACGTTCCAGTGGTTGTACTTGCTTGAGCAGAACAGCATGGCTGACGCGTGCGGTGAGATCACGGCCCTCCTGATCCACCAGCACGCGCAAGGACTGTGAGGGCAGGGCACGTTCAACACCGAGTCCACGTGGTGCCACCGTTTCCAGCCGGAAAAAAAGCTCCAGCAGCAGTGTGCCGGGCTTGATGCCTTTGTTGCGGATGACCGCGACATTGGTATTGCCGAATTCCTGGCGCCGGAACAGGTCGAGCAGGCCCTGCGCCATGGGATGTTCCCAGGTCAGGAAGTGCACGTCTTCGCGGGAGAGAGCGTAATCGCGGTCGAGAGTGACGGTCATGCCATCCGGATCGAGCGCCGGAAAGCCTTCGAGCAACTGGTGATCGCCCGGGCGCAAAATGTGCAGATGCGATTCTTGCTGCTCTTCATGTTCCACACCGAAGGCCGACCAGGCACGGGCCATGAACAAGTCCAGTGCCGTGCTGTCTTCTTCCTCATCAAGCGCCTCCATCAGCGCGGCGGCGCGATCCTGACGACAAGAATTCAGCTCCAGCAGGCGGTCACGACCGTTTTCCAGTGCGGCCAGCAGCTCGGCACGCAAGGCTTGGGCTTCGTCGAGCAGAGATTCAAAAGCCGCACCGCCGCCACGCAAAGCATCAGGCATTTGGGCGCGTTGGGCTTCCAGAATGGTGCGTGCCGTCGGACTGATGCTTTCGAATGCATCCAGGCCTTCGTGATACCAGCGGAACAGGCGCTCCTGCGCCGTGCCGGCAAAATACGGCACATGCAGCTCGATGGTGTGACGCTGGCCGATACGGTCCAGGCGGCCGATGCGCTGTTCCAGCAACTCAGGATCGGCGGGCAAATCGAAGAGCACCAGATGGTGCGCAAACTGGAAATTACGGCCTTCAGAGCCGATTTCCGAGCAGAGCAGAATTTGGGCGCCGTATTCGTCGTCCGCAAAGTAAGCTGCTGCGCGGTCACGCTCAAGCAAACTCATGCCTTCATGGAAAACCGATGTGCGCACGCCCTGTTTCAGGCGCAAATGTTCTTCGAGCGCCAGCGCGACCGGGCTTGAACGGCAGATGAGCAAAACCTTTTCGCGTTTGAGCGTTTTCAGCAAGCCCGAGAGCCACTCCACGCGTGCATCGACACTGCACCACTCATCATCTGCCGCATGCATTTCGGGGTAGAGCGCGCGCCGCAATTCGGTAGCAACATGATCGGCCGGTGCAGGCAGGGGCACCGGATGGCAGCGGCGCCCCGGGAAGCCGCCAATCGCCTCACGCGTATTGCGGAAGAGCACACGGCCAACGCCATGACGATCCAGCAGTGCGGTCAGTGCTGCTTGGCGGCCATCTGCTGTTTCCAGATGTGCACACAGTTCGGCGGGTAATTTCTCGGCCAGCACGGCAAGGGCCGAGGCGGGCAGTGGTGTGTCATCGAGCAAGGCATTAGCGGCATCGGCGATGTCGGCATAGGCCTCTTCGTCGGCAATGAACTGATCGAGGCTGTGATACCGCGCCGGATCGAGCAGACGCAGACGGGCAAAGTGACTGGCAATGCCCAGGTGCTCAGGTGTTGCCGTCAGCAGCAAGACGCCCGGGATTTTTTCGGCAAGGCTGGCGACCAGCGCATACGCCTCACTGGGAGCCTCTGGCGTCCACTCCAGATGATGGGCTTCATCCACCACCAGTAAATCCCACTCGCCACTTTTGGCCAGCTCGGCCAGATCGGGGTGATCGACCAGCAGCTCTTGCGCCATCAGCACGATTTGCTCGGTGACAAACGGGTTCTCGTTTTCGTCGCTTTCGCGCAACGATGCACAGCGCTCCAGATCAAACAGCGCGGCATTGAGGTTGAAGCGGCGGCGCATTTCCACCAGCCACTGGTATTGCAAGTTTTCCGGCACGAGGATGAGCACGCGGCCAGCACGACCAGTTTGCAATTGCTGATGAATGATGAGGCCGGCCTCGATGGTTTTACCAAGGCCGACTTCGTCGCCCAACAGCACACGCGGCTGAGCGCGGTGGCCTACTTCATGGGCGATATAAAACTGGTGGGGCACGCGGCCGAGACGTGGCCCGATAAGGCCGCGCACCGGTGAGGCGGCCAGCCGTTCTTCTTGTTGCAGGGCCTGCACACGCAACTCAAACAGCTCGTTGCTGTCGAGTTGCGAGGCGAGCAGGCGCTCTTGCGGGCGCGAAAGATGAATGTCGGCCGAGAGCCGCGTTTCGTTCAATACGGCCGTTTCGCCCGCGGCATTGCTTACGTGGTAGCGCAGCAAGCCGCGCAGCTCTTCCACTTGCTGCACGAGCCACGGCGCGCCTCCCGCATCCTGCACGGCATCGCCCACACCATAGCGGATGCGCGAGAGTGGCGCGTTGTTGCGCGCATACACGCGTGTTTCTTCACTGCGCGGAAACAGCACAGTCAGTGAGCGCGCATCCACTTCGAGGATGACGCCCAGCCCGAGCTCGGTTTCAGCATCGGAAATCCAGCGTTGGCCAATGACGGGGGTATGCAGGGAAGCAGATGAACTCATGCGGCTCTCGACAAAAGTGCGCAACAAGATGCGCGAGAAAGTAGCGGAATCAAAACGGGGCAGGGTCGCGAAAATGCAGGCGGCCGCCATGCCCGGGATGGGTAAAGGATAGTCGTTCGGCATGCAGGCAGAGACGGGAGCCTTCAGGCACGGCCTCTGGTGGTGCATACAAGGGATCGCCCAAGAGCGGATGACCCAGCGCCTGCATGTGCACACGCAACTGGTGCGAGCGCCCGGTGAACGGCTCCAGCTCCACCCGCGTACAGCCAGGCAACTGTGCCAGCACCCGCCAGCGTGTCAGTGAGGGCTGGCCCGTGGCGACGTCCACGACATGGCGCGGCTTGGTGGGTGGGTCATAGCGCAGGGGCAAGTCGATCTCACCGCTGACCTCGGCGATATTGCCCAGCGCTAGCGCGATATAGCGCTTGTCCACTTCGCGATCCTGGAACTGACGTGAAAGCTCACGGTGGCTGTCGGCATTGCGGCCCAGCACCAGCAACCCGGAAGTGTCGCGGTCCAGACGGTGCACGATGCGCGCGTCCGGGAACGTCATCAGCAGGCGTGCAATCAGGCAGTCCTGCTTGTCTTCACCAAGGCCGGGCACACTGAGCAGCCCACAGGGCTTGCTGGCAACCAGCAGCACCTCGTCGGCATAAAGCACGCGAAGGGGGGCAGGCACGAGGGGCGGGAAGGACGGCAACATGCGGGGAAGGTCGGTCCGGCTATCGGCAGGGCGCGAATTGTAGACGAGGCCGAGTCTGGCGGCATGTGTTTGTTGCGCTGTTTGCGCTGGCCTTGCTCCTGCCTTGAAGCAGGTGACGCCACGGTGATGAAGCTGTCAGCCCGGGCGCTATCTTTCAGTGCAGGGGGGCAGGCAGAATCCCTGCCCATGTCCAATCCCTCTACTGATATGCCCGCCGCGGCGCCCACTTTTTTGCGTGCCCAACTGCTGCTGTTTGCGGCCATCGTCACCATGGCGATGGGGCAGACACTGGTATTTGCGCTGCTGCCACTGATCGGGCGTGAAGTCGGGCTGGCAGAGCTGCAAATCGGCATCATCATTACCGCGTCATCTGCCGTGTATGCGCTGTCGACGCGGGCTTGGGGGCGGCGCAGTGACCGGCTCGGGCGACGTCGTGTCATCCTGATCGGACTGGCCGGCTACACCGTGGGCACATTGGTGTTCACCTGCCTGTTCTGGCTGGGTTTCGAAGGCTTGCTGCGTGGCGCGTTGTTATGGGCGGCACTGATCGTGGCGCGCTGCCTGCAGTCCAGCGTCATGGCCGGCACCATGCCGGGCGCCAGTGCCTATATCAGCGACATCACTCACAGTGGCAACCGCACCGTGGCGATTGCGCGCCTGGGGGCCGCCAACAGCACCGGCACCATTCTCGGCCCGGCAGTCGGCGGCCTGTTGGCCGGCATCAGCTTGCTGGCGCCCCTGTTTTTTGCCGCCGGCATGACCTTGCTGAGCGGCCTGCTGGTGTTGCTGTTTTTGCCGGAGTCGCCACGCCATGCGGAACAGCGCGATACGCCGGTGCAGCCCCTGCATTTTCGTGACCGCCGTTACCGCCACTTCCTGCTGATTGCGACCGTCATGCTGACGGCGTTTTCGGTCATCCAGCAAACCTTGGGCTTTTACTTTCAGGACGTGCTCAAGCTCGACAGCCAACAGGCGGCGCACCAGGTCGGCTTTGCCCTGATGAGTGCCGCCGCGCTGTCACTACTGGCTCAGGGCCTGCTCGTGCAGCGCTTGCGCTGGCCTGCGTGGCGGCTGATCGTGAGTGGACTGTGTGCCTTGCTGGCCGGCTCGCTGCTGCTTGCCGTCGGACTGTCTGCTCTGTGGTTGTATGCGGGAGTCGGGCTCTGCGGACTGGGCATCGGCCTCAGTTACCCGGGCTGTGTTGCTGCCGCGTCGCTCAGCGTGAGTGCGGACGAGCAGGGCAGCCTGGCCGGCCTGACCACGGCACTGCCCGCGTTGGGCTCCATCATCGGCCCGGTCCTCGGCACCGGGCTTTACGAGCTCTCGCCGCATTGGCCTTACGCCTGCAACATTGTGCTGCTGGTGCCGGTCATCGTGTACGCCTGGCAGCGGTCGCGCCGCGGCTGACGCCTCGATTGTTGGCAAGCGCGCAACACTGCGTTGGCCCGTTGCCGGTTTATCGTGAGCACGGCCAGCCTGCATGATGCGCAGACATCCCCTGTGTATAGAAAGCCCTGTCTATGGAAAGGAGTCGCGATCATGCTGCCCACCGTGTTTATTTCCCATGGCTCACCCATGCTGGCCGTGATGCCCGGCGAGTGGGGAGCTGCCTGGCAGGCAATGGCCGCTGCACTACCGCGACCATCGGCCATCCTGATGGTGTCGGCCCACTGGACCACACGCGAGCCCATGCTCAGCTCGGCC